>DAOVSZ010000150.1 GCA_030627725.1 Desulfobulbaceae bacterium | reverse complement strand
GGAAAAAGAAATGGAAAGACAAGCTGCCGGTTGCCCTCCTTTTTCCAAATGTATATCAGCTTGGTATGTCCAACCTGGGCTTTCAGCTGGTATATGATCTGTTAAACCGGGATCCTGAAGTTGTCTGCGAACGGATTTTTTTTCCGGAAGATGCCGCCCACCCCCTTTCGGTGGAATCCGGCAGACGGCTTCAGGATTTTCCGGTTGTCTTTATTTCCGTCAGCTTTGAAGAGGATTTTCCCGGCCTTGTTCAGCTTCTTCAGTTGGGAGGGGTTGAACCGTTTGCAAAGGCGCGCTTTGATGCGGACCCCTTTTGCAATCCGGGAGCGCCGCTTGTCATCTGTGGCGGGGTTGCGACCTTTATCAATCCAGAGCCGCTCGCGCCGTTTATTGACATGTTTGTTGTCGGCGAGGCGGAACCGGTCCTTCCTGAAATAGTGGACTCCCTTAAAGGTGCGGCTGCTCATAAGGAAACCCGAGCAAAGCTCTTAAGAAGAATCGCGGCAGAGATCCCGGGGTGCTACGTGCCGCAGTTTTATGAGACCCGGTATAATGCGGATGGGACTATCGCCTCGGTTGATGCTCCTGATGATCTTCCCCCTAGGATCAGCAGAATTTATGCCGAGGCGGATTCTGTCGCCGGTCATTCAAAGATTATGTCGCCGGCTGCGGAATTTTCTGATATTTTTCTTACGGAACTCGGCCGCGGCTGCAGCCGGGGGTGCAGATTCTGTGCTGCCGGGTTTGTCTACCGGCCACCGCGGTTGTGGCCTGTTGAGACGATTCTTGCCGCGTTGGAGAAACGGCCCGACAACGTGAAGCGAATCGGGTTCCTCGGGATGGAGATGGCGCGAACAGAGGACCTGGAGAAGCTGGCCGCATATATACTCGCCGGACCATGTTCTCTTTCTTTTTCCTCCCTGCGGGCGGATGCAATCAGTGAGGACCTCCTGCTGCTGCTTGAGAAAAGCGATCTGAAGAGCGTGGCTATCGCCCCTGACGGAGGGTCGGAACGGCTGCGGACCGTTATCAACAAGAATATCAGCGAAGATGATATTCTCCATGCGGCTGAATCGCTGGTCCGGGTCGGCATACAGACCCTTAAACTCTACTTCATGATCGGTCTTCCCACCGAAACCATGGAGGATATCGAAGAGATGATCGCTCTCGTCATGAAGATCAGGACTTCCATCCTGAATGTTGGCCGTGCCCGGGGCAGGCTGAGCAATATGATCCTCAGTATCAACTCGTTTGTGCCAAAGGCCTGGACTCCATTTCAGTTTCATCCTTTTGCCGAGGCAGGCGAGTTGAAAAAGAAGTTGGCGTTTGTCAGAAAACAACTCGCCCGGCAGCCGAACGTGAGAATTGCCGCAGACTCCCCGGTCCGGGCAATGTTTCAGGCCATGCTCGCTCGGGGGGACAGAAGGGTCGGCGCCCTTCTTGCGGCAAAGGGCATTCGCCGAAACTGGAGACAGGTCTGTAAAACGCATGATCTGCGCCCTGAATTCTATGCCCGGCGTGCACGAAACCAATCTGAACTCTTCCCCTGGGAGATACTGGACCATGGAATCGACAGAAATTATCTCTGGGCCGAATATCGGAAAGGATTGAAGGGAAAGACGACGTCAGCGTGCGACACAACACGGTGCAGGAGTTGCGGAGTGTGTAATGGTCTATAAGAAAGTTGAAACCGACCTGGCAAGTATCAAGCCGTTTCGGCTGGTAAAATTTTTCACCTTTACCGGCCTGGTCGTGGTTTTTTTCTGTACCCTTTCCCTGTCCTGGGTCATCTCACACTACGCCAAAAAGGTCCTTCTTGACAGAAGCGATGCCTATGCCATGGTTATGGCGGAAAACTTGAACCACCAGGTGTTTCAGCAGTTTGTTCTGCCGACAATTCTGCGGTACAGGAAAATTGCCTTAAGAAACCCGAAACAGTATGAGCGGCTGGATGCGGTGGTCCGGAACACCATTCACGGGTTGAATGTGCAGTCGGTGACGATTTTTGATTCGCAGGAAAATGTCATCTCCTACAGCACGGTCAAGGAGCGTATCGGCAGGAAGGACGTCGGCAAAAGCGAATATAAAAAGGCGCTTCTGGGTGAGGAGAATTCCGTCTTTGTGACCAAGGGATCGTTGTACAATTTTTTTCCGGGCGCAGATCCGATTTTCTGTCGGCTGACGACCTATATCCCGTTCAGGCAGGAAAAGATGCTCTCCAAGAGTACGGACCAGATCATGGGCGTGATTGAAATTGTTCAGGACCTTTCCACTGATCTTGAAGCAATCGTCAAATTTCAGGGAACGATTATTGTTACTTCAATAGTGATCATGTCCACCCTTTTTGTTGCTTTGGGAATTATTGTTGCCAGGGCTGATCGTATTATTGAGGCGCGGGCCAGGGTGCGACGCCGGCTTGAAGAAAAATTGAATCATGCGGAAAGGCTGGCAGGGCTCGGCAAGATGATTGCAACCGTATCACACGAAATCAAGAACCCGCTTGGCATTGTTAGGAGCACCGCGGAGATTCTCGATAAACGCATGAAGCGTATTGCCCCTGAGAATGCCCGTCTGGCGGAAATTATAATTGAAGAGACCAGCAGGCTTGACGGGATTGTCAGGGAGTTTCTCGATTTTGCCCGCCCACAGGTCCCGAGGTTGAGTAAGGTGGCGGTCGGTGATGTGCTCAAAAAGATAATGGGCTTTATGGAGCCGCACTTTGCAAAGTCTCACATTGAGGTGGAAACAGACCTGAATGCGACAACTCCTGTCATTGATGCTGATCCGGACCTTCTGTACAGGGTATATCTCAATATTATCATCAATGCGGTGCAGGCAATGCCTGACGGTGGCAGGTTGACTGTGCGATGTCGCCCCCGTGGCACGGGAAAAGGAAAAATTGTAACAGAGATAAGCGACACCGGCACAGGCATGTCGCCGGAGGTTCAGGAACAGATATTTACCCCGTTTTTTACCGAGAAAACACGCGGCACCGGTCTCGGACTCGCGATTGCCGAGAATATCATCGGCAGCCATAACGGTACAATTTCCGTTGACAGCGAGAGAGGGAAAGGGACCACCTTCAGGATTACGCTGGGGTAGGTTTTATTTCTTCTTCTGCTTCTTTATTGCCGCCTTCATCGCATCCCTTTCCTTTTTGAGCCCCTCATACGTCTCTTCAGCGCGCTTTTCCGCACCTTTTTGCGATTCTTTGACCTCTGCCGCCTTTGCCTGGACCTTGTCTTCCTTGATTTTCAGGTCCTCGGTGCCGAAGAGCGAGGAGGCCAGATAGAGGTAGGAAAATTGCATCAGTGCGATATCATCTTCCTTGATCTCTTTTAACGTTGCTTCGTCAATATCATAGGTGTCGAGAAAAGAGCTCTCAAAGACAAACTCACGGAATTTATCAAGGTCCGTGCTCACCATAAAGAATATCTTCTTTGCTTGCTCGCTCATCGATGCCTGGAAACCGAATGATTTGCGCCGCATGATGATCGCCATCCAGCCGGCGTTCATTTCGTCGCAGAGGTCAACGCCCTGGTCCTTGCGCCAGTCGGCTATCGTCCATTCTTTCTTTTCCTCATGTCCTTTGCAGTGCGGTTCCTTGACAAGAAAGAAGAACCGCTCCTCATTCTGGTCTTCCTGGGCGCCTTCATGGAAACTGGCCATGCCGACCGGGTAGTAACGGCAGGTTGACGGCCGCACGGAATAAATGGTGCATCCTTCAGGGGTGACAAACGGGCACCGACCTTTTTCGTCGAGGTGAATTTTTACTCCAGGCAGATCTGTTTTCTCAAGGTAGGTGGGGGCCGTGAATCTGAGGAGAAATTCGTCCGCGGTCAGATTGAGATGCCGTCGTAACCTTAAAATGTCAAACGGAGTCAGGATGATATTAATATTCCCGCAGCAGGCGGTAAAACAGGAGACATCCGGATGACAGCGAAACTGTATCCTGCTCTCCAGCGTGAGTTTTTTTGGCATGACGTAGCTCGGATTTTTCTCCGTGCCGAACATGGTTTTGTCTTTGGAAAATGAGGTGTTGTCAGTCATGGCATTTCCTTAAAAAAGAAAAAAAGTTTTTGAAAAAAAATTGATATCGTTTTGATAAATTCCGGTGTAACAGCGGCACACATTAATCATTGTAGCATGGTATTGTCAAACTCATTTGTTCATGTTCTGACTGGGAGTGCGGAGTGAGCCGGAAATACGCAGCATGATTTTTAAAGACAGCAAAGGGAAAGAATATTTTTTCTTGACATTTATCTGCTGAAAAATTATAAACCTGCTGTGTAAAAATGAGTGAGCGTTCATTTATTGTCGTGTAAACAAATGAGGCATCACTGGTTTCCTATTGGAAATTTCCTTTGATTTTAGTGTGTTGCGCTGTGTAAAAGATGTGCGGATGCAGTTTTCAGCGTCAATTCAGTAAATAGCCCGAACGGGTTTTTTAAGGGCGCGCAGAACGAAAAAATAAAAAAATGAATAGCGCTTCATTTTTTTTTAAAAATTTTTCCTGCCCCGTCAGGCCCGTTTCGGAGAGTTGTTCTGCTTGAAAGAGTTTTAGGGAAGTAAAGAGTTTTAGGTAAGTAGGTAAATAGGTAAAAGTTGATTTCGCAGCCTCGCGGAATCGAAAGATCCATTCTTAATTTAGGAGGTATGTAAATGCCAAGCTATGTAGACACTGAAAAATGTGACGGTTGTAAAGGCGGCGATAAAACTGCCTGCATGTACATCTGCCCCAATGACCTGATGGTCCTGAGCACGGAGGAGATGAAGGCATACAACCAGGAACCTGATGCATGCTGGGAATGCTATTCCTGCGTAAAGATCTGCCCCCAGGGCGCTATCTTTGTTAGGGGATACAACGACTTCGTTCCCATGGGCGGCCAGGTGCATCCGATGAGGAGTTCAGACTCCATCATGTGGACCGTTAAATTCCGTAACGGCAACATGAAACGCTTTAAGTTCCCGATCCGTACCACGGCTGAGGGCGCTGCCAATGCTTACCTCGGTGAGACCGGTGCTAACCTTGACGATGAGAAGCTTCTCCTCGAAGGTGACCTGCCGACCCCGAAATAAGCATATTTCGATGTTTTTAACCAGTTGAAATTAATTAAATATTCCTACAAATATTAAGGAGGAATTGACTATGGCGTTACCTAATAAGCCGCTGGGCGAACTGCCCGCCGTTACCGATCCTGAAATTGTTGAGCATGAATGCGATGTCCTTATCGTCGGCGGTGGCATGGCCGCTTGCGGTACCGCATTCGAGATCATGAAATGGGCTCCGGCTGACATGAAAATTACCCTTGTCGACAAGGCTTCCATGGAGCGTTCCGGAGCTGTTGCACAGGGACTTTCTGCTATCAACACCTACATCGGCGAAAACCCGATTGAGAACTATGTCAAGATGGTCCGTAACGACCTGATGGGCGTTGTTCGCGAGGACCTCATCTATGACCTCGGCCGTCACGTTGACGAGTCGGTCAAACTGTTTGAGGAATGGGGACTCCCGGTATGGAAGGTCGGCGATGATGGAGAAAACCTTGACGGCGCCAAGCCTGCCAAGACCCTGCGTGAAGGCGGAACGCCTGTACGTACCGGTAAATGGCAGATCATGATCAACGGCGAGTCCTATAAATGTATCGTTGCCGAGCCCGCGAAATCCGCTCTTGGCGAAGAGAACTGCCTGGAAAGAATTTTCATCGTCAAGATGCTTCTTGACAAGAACGTAGAAAACCAGATTGCAGGCGCGGTCGGTTTCTCTACCCGTGAAAATAAAGTCCACGTCTTCAAGTGTAAAACCGCTATGGTCGCATGCGGCGGCGCTGTTAACATCTTCCGTCCGCGTTCAACCGGCGAGGGTAAAGGCCGTGCGTGGTACCCGGTATGGAATGCAGGCTCCACATACACCATGTGCGCTCAGGTCGGCGCTACCCTGACCATGATGGAAAATCGCTTCACGCCTGCCCGTTTTAAAGATGGGTACGGTCCGGTCGGCGCATGGTTCTTGCTGTTCAAGGCCAAAGTACAGAATGGTCTTGGCGAGTTCTACGCCAACAGCGACGCAGTCAAAGACGAGCTTGGAAAATTTATGCCGTACGGCGCGTCTCCGGTCACCCCGACCTGTCTGCGGAACCACCTGATGATTGAAGAGCTGAAAGCAGGCCGCGGCCCGATCTTCATGGCAACCGATGTTGCATTGAACGCTTTCCTTGATGATGCGCGTGCAGCCGGAAAGGATGAAAAAGAGGTCAAGAAGTTCTGGAAACACCTCGAGTCCGAGGCATGGGAAGATTTCCTGGATATGTCTGTTGGCCAGGCCGGCCTCTGGGCCGGTGCGAATATCGAGCCTGAGAAGGTTGGTTCCGAGATTATGCCGACCGAACCGTACATGCTGGGATCTCATTCCGGCTGCTGCGGTATCTGGACATCCGGCCCGGAAGAAGACTGGGTCCCTGCAGCATACAGGTGGGGCTACAACCGTATGACAACAGTCAACGGTCTGTTCACAGCCGGTGACGGTGTTGGCGCTTCCGGACATAAGTTCTCCTCAGGTTCACATGCAGAAGGTCGTATGTGTGCCAAGCAGATGGTCAAGTACTGCCGTGATCACGCTGACTTCAAACCTGAATTGTCTCAGACTGCTCAGGAGCTGGCTGACGAGATCTATGCGCCTGTCAAACTGTATCACGAGCATGCCGCCAAGACCACTGCCCAAGACATCAACCCAGAATACTGCAAGCCAGCTGGTCTGACGATGCGCCTCATGAAGGCAACAGACGAGTATGGCGGCGGTGTTGC
>DAOVSZ010000096.1 GCA_030627725.1 Desulfobulbaceae bacterium | reverse complement strand
CTTCAGCATGGATATCTCTTCAGGGAGGCCCAAGCGCTTAAGAGGGACCTCGGCAAGGGACCCGGCGGAAACCCCTTTGGCTTCGGCCTGTTTTCTGATGCTGCAGAGCCTTGCATGACCGTACTGCACGTAATACACCGGGTTTTCCTGGCTCTGGGTGGTGGCAAGATCGAGGTCAAAATCGAGCTGGCTGTCGGCTTTTCGCATCAGAAAGAAAAACCGGACAACATCAGCCCCCACCTCTTCCACCAGTTCATCCACGGTGACAAAATTGGCCTTGCGGGTGGACATCTTCACCTGTTTTCCTTCCCGCATGAGGGTCACAAACTGATGCAGGATGACCGTCACCTTCGACGTATCATACCCAAGGGCCTCGACTCCGGCAAGCACATCCGGGACAGTCGCGATGTGATCAGAGCCGAAGATATTGACCATCCAGTCAAATCCCCGTCTGAACTTTTCCCGGTGATAGGCAATATCAGGAAGCCGGTATGTGGGCTCTCCTGAACTCTTGATAATGACCCGGTCTTTTTCCTGCCCGAATGCTGTTGTCTTAAACCAGACAGCGCCCTCGCTCTCATAGACAAGGTCTTTTTCCCGTAAAAGCTCTACCACTTCGTCAACCTTGCCGTCTTCATAAAGGGAATGTTCGTTAAAGTAGTTGTCAAAGTGGATATCCAGGTTCTCAAGGGTTGCGTTAATGTCCTCGAAAATCGCCTGTTCCGCCCTTTCCTTAAAAGGAACAACATCCTCAACATCCTTCAGCGCATCGCCTTTCTCTTCGACAAGGGCTTTCGCGATATCAACTATATACTCTCCCTGATACCCGTCCTCGGGAAAGGCAGACGGCAGACCGAGAAGTTCCAGATACCTTGCCCTGGTGGATTCGCCGAGCACCCGCATCTGCCGACCGGCATCGTTATAATAATACTCACGCGTTACCTCATGCCCGGTTGCGGCAAGCAGTCTGACAACGGCATCGCCTAAGACCGCCTGACGTCCATGCCCGACACTGAGCGGCCCGGTCGGATTGGCGCTCACGAATTCAACAAGCACCTTCTTTCCCTTGCCGATCCCGGAAAGGCCAAAGGCCGCGCTCTGTTCGCAGACTATCGGCAGAACAGACTGCCAGACATCACTCTTAATAAAAAAATTTACAAATCCGGGGCCGGCAATATCGATTGTATCAATCAGGTCCGTATGAGCTGAAAGCATCTCCACAAACTGTGCCGCCACCTCCCGCGGTTTCTTTTTCTCGCGGCCTGCAACAACCATGGCCAGGTTTGTTGAGAAATCACCATGGTCCTTATGCTTCGGCTCCTCGACCGCATAGGCGCCGGCGGCAGCCCCGGTCCACAGCCCCTGCTCCACCCCTTCCTTAAAACATTGATCAATCCGTTCTTTCAGTCGTGCTTTTATCATTCAAAAAAACCCTCCGGTTCATACCTCCAAAGAGACATACCACCTCATAGTTTATGGTTTCCATCCAGGCGGCAATCTCATCCGCCGTAATCTCTTCACCTTTCTGACGCCCCATGAGGACCACTTCATCGCCCGGCTGGGCGTCCGGAATATCCGTAATATCTACCACACAGGCGTTCATGCACACCGTGCCTAAGACCTTCGCCCGGCAACCGCGGACCAGGACCTCGGCCCGATTGGTGAGTTTTCGCAAGAACCCGTCATCATAGCCCACGGGCAGGACCGCAAGACGACTCTGTCGTTTGGTGATGAACCTGTGCCCGTAACTGATGCCAAATCCTTCCGGAACCTCCTTTACCTGCACGACACTGGTCTTGAAACTCATGACAGGACGAAGAGAGAGTACCTTCTTGTCTTTATCATCATCTGCCGGATAACAGCCATAGAGCGAAATCCCCGGACGGACCATATCGAGATGCGTCTCCGGATAACGGAGAAGAGCCGCTGAATTGGCAATATGGATGACGGAACCATCCGAGACAAGAGGATGAATATCATCTAAGAGCTTCAGAAACTCCTCAAGCTGCCGCATGGTGGGCTGCTGATCAGAGTCATCCGACATCGGAAAATGGCTTAAAATACCAGCCGGGAAGATACCTTTCAGACGTTTTATTTCCCTAAGAAAAGAAGCCAGTTCATGCGGCAGGATACCGAACCGTCCCATGCCGACATCCACCTTCAGGTGCACCCCTATCCGTGCGTCGTGCGCCGCTGCCGCTGCTGACAGCCCCGCTGCATTCTTGATGTCAAAAACAACCGGCGTCAACCGATGCCGGACAACATCGGCAAAACAATTCTCCGGCGCCCCAAGGGTCACAATAATGTCCCCTTCAACCCCGGCTTCCCTGAGCGCAATTCCTTCATCAACCTCTGCCACCCCAAATACACGAGCACCGGCATCGGCAAGTGTTTTTGCACATCGCACTAGGCCATGGCCGTAGGCATCCGCCTTTACCATAGACATAACGCGAACAGAAGGCCCCACCCATTCCTGAATATTTGTGTAGTTCTCCCGCAGGGCGGCAAGATCGATCTCAACTCTATTGAAGGTGGTTGATGACATATACTATAGGGTTCACTATAGGGGTCAGGGTTCAGGAGCGCAATTCACGTGGCAGCTGTGTTCCGATAATCCCGCCATTTCAGCCAGATAAGCCGACTGGAAAGCATCAACGCCCAGCCGATTGCAACATAGATCAAACCAATAGTATCAGGTGAGAGAGAAGAGGCACGGAGCAGAAAACCACCCCCGATCATCACGAGCACCAATCCCCACGTCTTATAGGAATAAACTCCCCCCAGGCATTTATTGTCCCCAGAATCAAGAATCCTCTGGATATTTTTCCCGGCAACCTTATCCAGCACGAAGATAGACTTTAAGGTGCCGATCACGACACCACCAACAAAAAAAGCAGGATTCCCTTCGGCAGGCATAATGCGCACTCCCCGTATCATAAGAAATATCCCGATCAGACTCCAGAGAAGCGCCGCTACAAAAAGATGTGTATTGATAGTCGCGCCTGGCTTGTATCTGCTCATTTCACTATCATACCTTCATCCAGCCAAAAGAAATAGGCCTATCTCCTCCCTGGGAGATAGGCCTATCACAATACCGTACAATAATGTGCTGGATCAGACTTCCGTAACTGTGATTGCACCTTCCGGGCAGACCTCAACACAGGTCTCGCAGCCCAAACACTCATCAGCGTTTACAGGATCAGCCTTGCCGTCAACCATCTCTAACACCTCTGAAGGACAAGCGTTTACACATTCTTCATCGCCAGTACATTTATCTTTATCAATATCAATCTGCCACATAGTCTAACCTCCATAAGAGTAGTAATAAAACGTAAAAATATTATTCCTGGATCATTTAATCACTTTATCAAAAGCGAGATCACTCTTCCTCTAATTCACCTCATTTTTTTTGTCAATAAAAAAAAGCATTCCCTTATGGAAATTTATGGGCAAAGATGCAGCCGTGGCACTATTTTATCCTTCCTGTGTATTTCCTGTTGACCGGTCAGATCCTTTCTTTTAGGATTGTAGATTCATTTATTTAAACTATTCTCTCCTTTAATGAGGAGATACCGGAACAAAACGATTCAATGCAACTATCATGAAGAAAAAAGCGAAGACAAAGAAGAAAAAAGTCAGCAGACAACTGGCCGCCCGGAAATCAGAAGAAGCAATGGTCGAAGGGATTCTTGAGGGCAGTCCGGAAGGAGTCGGCGTGGCCGTCATCCGCCTGGAATGCGGCTGCAGGAAGATGGCGGCGATCTCAAAAGAGGGCGAGCCGGCAAGCAAGGTGATCATGTATCGGGACAGCGCCCAGAGTATCTGCGAAGAGTGCAAGAAAGACGACGGCGATTTTTCACGAGTGAAGGAAGAATTCATTCACTGGGTGAAACCGGAACCTGACGAAGAGACCAAGCGGAAGATAAGTCAAAAGGTGCTGGGCACACATGTGACGCATTAGAATCCTGACTATTTCCTCTCACCATAGGCTTGGGCAGCTGCAACCAGCGCCTTTGCCCAGCCTGGTGTGCCGACAGCGTGGATATGGGTGTATAAGGCAAGGACATTTTTATATATCAAACCGTCCATCCCATCGATAAACCCTGTTCCTCTCTTTACGTGAAAGGCAAGCTGACCAGCTTCTCCTTCCCACTCAAGGACCCGGCTGTACCGGAACTCATGCCCCTTGATTTCAGTTCCTCTTGCGTAATACGAGTTGTCATTTACCGCCTCAAGGACCGTATAGCCATGGGCCTGAGGACGTTTCTCCATACCGAATTTTACCGGAAACACGCCTGCCAGCGGGAAAATATCGCCATCGAGTTCCATGCTTTCACCGAGATAGATCAGACCGCCGCACTCGGCGTAAATCGGCAGACCTGCATCAGCAGCGCCTCTGACCGACTCGCGAAACGATTCATTCATCGACAGCTCCCGCACGCTTGTCTCCGGGAAACCGCCTCCGATATACAACCCGTCCAGCGGAGGCAGACTCTTCTCTGAAAGCGCATTCATCTCAATAAGTTCAGCTCCTTCATATTCAAGGGCCTCGAGGTTGTCCGGATAATAGAACTGAAAAGCGGCGTCCCTGACCACTCCGATACGGACTTTTTTCTCAGCATGAACCTCGATGACGGCAGTCTTCTCTTTAACCTGAAGAGGCGTCGCCATGATCTTCAGGACGCCGTCAAGATCGATATTCTCTTGTACCCTCTTCGCAAGACCTGACAAAGCATCTCCGGCCCGTTCATGCTCCTGAAAGGGGGTGACTCCGAGATGACGCTGGGGGAAAACATCTTCAGCAAGCTTCGGCATTGCCCCGAGCACCTTGACACCTGTATAATGCTCCACGGACCTTCTGACGATACTCTCGTGCCTGGCCCCGGCAATCCGGTTCAGGATGACTCCGCCGATATCAACTCGCTCATCCATCATCCGGCAGCCAAGGACAAGCGCTGCCACGGTTCGGGTGGTCTTGGTGCAGTCAACCACAAGCAGCACCGGGAGCTTAAGACTTATTGCCAGCTCTGCAGAACTGTAGGTGCCTTCGACATCCACCCCGTCAAACAGTCCGCGATTGCCTTCGACCACCACAATCTCAGCGTCTTGTGCATGACAAGAAAAGGATGCCTGAAGCGTTTCCGCACTCATGAGATAGGGATCAAGATTATAGCAGGGCCTGCCGGCTGCCAGATGCATCCAGCCGGCATCGATATAGTCAGGGCCTTTCTTAAAAGGCACGACACGTCTGCCCTCTTGTACAAAGGCCGCAACAAGGCCGACCGCAATCACGCTCTTTCCAGAACCGCCGCTTAACCCTGCCACAACAAGGCCGAGCGGCTTGTTTTTTTGTATGGTTTCTTTTTTTTGTGTCACGTAAGTTCCAATATTTTTTCAGCTAACCTGCTTGAGAGACAAGGGCTTTAACATATAATCACGTAACTATTCGGCTTTATGCAGAAAAACAGCTAAAACCACCGAGTTGTAACTGTTTGGCATCACCCCTGAAAAAGATAGGTCATTATACTCCCTGCACCGATGTTCGTCCATACTCGACTCGTGTTATTTCCAGACGAAAGTCAACTCCCTTTTTTTCGACAGAACATGCCTGGCACATATGGATACTTTGCGCTGAAAACTTTTGACTATCACACTTTTTTATGTTATCGTATTTAGCTTTGCATGCTTATTTTCAGCGTGCCTCATATCGTCATAGAATGAACTTATTTTTATCATAGAGGGTATCATATGTCTGACCAGCAGCCACACAAAGATTTAGCTAAAACTATCGATGAATTGGAAAAAAAATGCGAGGAGAAACCTCATTCCGTCACGGCCCATCATCATCTCGCCCTGGTTTACCTCAAGGCAGGCAGAAGACAGGACGCGATCAATGAATTGAACAGGGCGCTTGAAATTGACCCTCTTTCCGTTGAACCTCTCATCAACCTCGGGGCCATTTATTTTGAAGACGGCAACCTGGACAAGGCATTGGAGGCAAACAGCCTTGCCGTCAAAGCCAATCCGCATCTGGCACAGGGACATACCAATATCGGGCTCATCCATCAGCAGAGAGAAGAATTCAAGGCTGCTGTTGAGTCGTATCTCAAGGCAACCGAGGTCGACCCCAAATTTGAAAACGCCTGGGCCAACATGGCAACTGCCTATATTTTAGATAATGATATTGAAAATGGCATGAAAGCCGCCCAGGAGGCCCTTAAGATAAAACCTGATTTTCCTCTTGCCAAAAACAACCTGGCTGTCGCCCTATATTACAGCAAGGATTATAAGGGAGCGATGGAGCATGCGGAAAAAGCCAAAGAACTGGGATATCCGGTTGAGCCTAAATTTTTAGAGGCAATCAGGGAGGCGCTTGGATAGCGGCATACCTTCATGGCTGGATCGAAAATAACAATAGACCCCTGGTGCCCTTTCTGCAAACAGACCGTTGCCAAACCAGAGGAACAGGTCAACAGAAAAATAAATGAATTTACATCAGGGAAATGCCAATGCGGCGCCTTCTACTCTTGCGACCCTACCGGTTATAACGTCGGCGCCGCCATGGTCGAGGCAATTGCCGGAGCCTGCAACGACGATTGGGACCTTGCGTGGGAACTACTTCCGGATGAAGATTACCTGACCGGCAGGATCGAAGACTACGACGAAAAAACAAACCAGGTTGTTGAGACCAAAAACCTTGATGGCCGCAAGGTCAATGGCGTGCTCTACTTTGTCCGCCTGCACAATGACCTGTCTGAAATTGCCCATCGCAAGCAATCGCAAAATGCCGGGGAATCACCTCCAGCGCCCTCTGCCGGAACGGTTATAATTGAGCCGGCAAAAGACCCGAAGCGCGTAAAAAAACGGGCCAGCAAGGCTTCCGTCCAAAAGATGGTTCAAGATCAAGACATTGACGGCCTTGTTGATCTTGTCTTTGACGATCTGCGAACGCTCAGATTTTTACAGCGTCTCCTTTACACCCCTGACGAAGAGCTCCTCTGGAAAACGATCCACTCCATTGGCAAGGTCTGCGCCCGGTTCTCAACCAGACAGCCAGGACAAGTCAGCGACCTCCTGCATCGACTCTTTGCAGCATGCTCGGACTCAGCAAGTTCGAGTTGGGGTGCGATTGAGACCATCGGCGCCATAATCGCTGAACGGCCTGATATACTCGGGGCCTTTGCAACACATATTCCGCAGTATTTTGACGACGCCTCACGCCAGGCCCCTGTCCTCTGGGCCTTGGGGTCCATTGCCAAAGCTCGACCTGATATCATTCGCAAGACACCATTTTACAATATTATTCCTTTTCTGAGCCATGAAGACCCGACTATTCGCGGGCTTGCACTTCGACTGTTCGGCAGAATTCATTTGCAGGAAGCAGAAAGTAGAATCGCAGCGCTTATTGATGATACTGCGGCATTAACCATTTATGAAGATGGGGTTGCCATCGAAACCACAGTCTCAGAACAGGCTGCAACAGCACTTAACCTTATCACACAGGAAGGAGAAAGATAAAAATGTCCAGCAGCTTATCACCCAATGACCCGTCCGTTCTTCCAATGGCAAATCCAGGAAACGACGAAGACAGTGAGCCACCGCCAAAGGAAATTACGCAGGCCGACTATATCTCCGGGAAACAATTTCTGGTGAACAAGGACTATGCACAGGCGGCAAATGCATTTCATAATGCCCTGATCAGCTTTGAACAGTCAGGAAATAACGAAGGCATTGCAAATGCCAACGACAAACTGGGTGATGCCTGTCTGGCCCGGGATGAGTTTGCCAAGGCGCTTGCACACTTTGAAAAATCCATGGAGATCTGCGTCAAACTAGACGATCCAATGAGCATACGCTCCTTGACCAAAAAAATAGCTCTCTGCAACAGAGGCCTCAAGGACTATGACGCAGCCTTGGAAATCTATCTGGATCTTCTTGATGAATATATGAAACAGACAAAGCCCCAATCTTCGGTTGAGACCCTCCAGAAGCTTGCTGAGACATATCAGGAGAAAGGTGATATTGCAAAGGCGGTTGATTCGTACAAGACGGCGGCCTCAATCCATACCAACTTCGGCCACAAAAACTATGCTAAAAAGCTCATGGACAAGGCGGAAGCGCTTGAAAAGTAAATGACTTAAAAGATATTCAAGTCGTTTGTCACTTGTCACTTGTCACTTTTAATTTCAGGCAGGCTGCTCTGCTGACTCACAACATCAAAGAGAAAGAAGCGTTGTCCTGCCATTTCAGAGTCAAGGTCAGGTATATCATCAACAAGCTTTTGCGAAAAAACATCCAGATGGGCCGCAATGGCATCGAGCTTCACGGTTGGATAGGTCATACCGGAATCAAAGCCTGAAAATCCGCAGACATGGCCCTTCCCATATATCGCGGTCGGAAGACCATAGACCCGGCAGGTCACCGGGCGATACTCGTACAGCACGCATCTCTTTTCGTCATTCAAAAGCGGACACCGCACCCGCCACGTGGCGATCTCCTTAGACCGGTCTTTTAAATCCAGAGCGCCATCCAGTTCTTTTCTTTTTTCTTCCACTGTCGCACGCGCCTGACCAGCACGCAACAAAACTCCCTTACGAACCTCCTCGTCTGTGATCCGACG
>DAOVSZ010000258.1 GCA_030627725.1 Desulfobulbaceae bacterium | reverse complement strand
CTGTGCACGATCAGGCTGGCTCACATAGATTTACTATAGTTCACCAGCCTGCTTGCACACATCTGGAGCACTGCTGAGCAGTTACAGGGTGGTGTTTCGGCCAAGTATTCAGCACCACCTGAATAGTTACCATTTTTGTAACTATTCAAATAAGTCTTTTATTGTCAGCGCAGCTCTGTGAAGGGGGAAACATATGTATTCTGTAAGCATGGTGAGAAGCCGTTTTATATTTCCATGTCTGCTGGCGTTGTTCGTGCTGCTCGGGTTTGATTGTGAGAGTGTTCGTGCTGTCCAGTCTGAGCCGATTGATCAGGTCCGGAAGACGGTGGAAAAGGTCCTCTCCATTATCACTGATGAAAGTATGGCCGGCCCTGAAATGGAGGCGGAAAGAGACCAAAAGGTTTTTGAAGTAGTTGGAAGTCGTTTTGACTTCAGGGAGATGTCTCAGCGTGCGCTCGCTACCCATTGGAAAAGGATCTCCGGCGAAGAACAGGACGTCTTTGTCAATTTGTTTTCCCGTTTGCTGCAAAATACCTATCTGAAAAAGATCAATGCCTATTCAGACGAGGGGGTCCTCTATAAAGGACAGGAAATCAGGAAAAATAAGGCTGTAGTTGAAACAGTTGTGGTTAAAAATAACGTCGAAATACCCCTTATATATAGATTGAAAAAAAAGGCGGACCAGTGGCTGGTGTATGATGTTGTTATTGAAGGGGTAAGCCTTGTACGAAATTATCGCTCACAGTTTAAAAGTATAATCAGCAGGGAGAAGTATTCCGGACTGCTGAAAAGAATGGAAAAGAAGATCGAACAAAGCGAAGAGAAAGCAGAGTGACATGTCTGATGATGAGAAACACCCTTTTTATCCCTTGACGGATGAGAGTATTAGCAGGGTTTTCAGCTTTTTGTCCCAGGAAAACCTCACGCAGTTATACCCGTATCTCGATTATCGAGAGTGGCCTGCAAGATCCATTGTCATGGATGAAGGGGCCATGACTGACAGCATGGGGTTTCTGGTCAATGGCAGGCTTGCCGTCAAGAAGGCATCAAGCTTTCCGGGCAAGAAGATACTTGTTGCCATTTTAGAGCAGGGCGCTATGGTTGGGGAATTGTCGGTTCTCGAGAACTGTTGCCGGGTGGCCACTGTTGAGGCGATGGAAGATTGCCGGATGTTGTTGCTTTCTACTGTCAATATGGAAAAATTGCTAATAAATGAACCGGCATTGGCCACAAAGATCTTAAGAAGAATTCTTCATATAGTCAGTATCAGGATGCGAAATCTGGATGAACGTCTTTCCCGGCTCTTGTAATCCCTCCCTTTTAACCTGACTTATTTTCCATAATAACACAACGTGTCGTCCATGAAATACATTTTCCGTGAGGAGATCGTGCTCCTCTGCGTTATTCTGGTACCTGCTTTGACGTTGTATTTCGTGCAGGTCAACCAGATAAGTTATACCGTGGTATTATTCTCGGTCCTGCCGGCTGTTGCGCTTGGTCTTGTTATTCGGTATTTTCATCATTTTTTGTGTATATTCCAGGAACGAATGCTGGGTTTTATGGGGAGGGCGCAAGTTGGTTTCTTGCTTTTTTTTGTTTATATCATCTTTTATATCCTCTTCTCCTCGTTTGTTGTCTCCTTTCCTCTCGGTTGGGTCATTGAGCGATTGACCGGATCGTCTCAGCTGGCAGCAGACTATGCCCTGTTCTCTGTAAATTTTATCATTATAATAGCAATCTTCTGTTGGATCAGGTGGTTGGCCGCTGTTTTAAAGCATGATTGAAAGAATATGAGGAAGAGTGAAATAACTTGACAATATTCCATTATTTCTTATAATTCTTTGTTCTATTTTTGATAACGTTCTTCCGGCGCCGGGATGATTTTTGAAACTGGATTGAGACGCGATACCGGAGGAAGGTCTGCATCTTGAAATAAGGGAAAAATGTCAATCTATTAAATAACAAAGAGTTAACAAGATATATTAACTCTCACGGAGGAAGAAAATGGCCTTACCTAAGCATAGACAATCACATTCAAAGACAAGAAAAAGACGCTCTCATGATGCTCTGACTCCGCCGAATGTCGCAACCTGCCCTGAATGCGGGGAACCCAAGCTTTCGCATAGACTCTGCTCCGGGTGCGGAACCTATAAGGGAAGATCCGTCATTCAGCTTGATGATGAAGAACTTGTATGATGGACACTGAAGGCTTTTTGTCCCGATCTGTCCTGTTGCGGGGCGGAAGTAATGAGCAGCCGGGCAACCTCATACTTCGGAAGGGGTCAGTATCAGACGTGACTAGGGAGAACTGAAGAAAGTGCATATTGCCTTGGACGCCATGGGAGGAGATAGAGGCCCTGATGAGTTAGTTGCCGGAGCCGTACAGGCCGTTCTTGAGACGGACCATGAAGTGACGCTGCTTGGCGATAAGGAGCTTATTTCCAGGGCGTTACGTCACCACCGGAAGCTGGATACTATTCATATCGTACCGACAACCCAGGTCGTGCTGATGGATGACTCTCCATTTGACTCGATCCGTCGGAAAAAAGATTCCTCTGTAGTCGTTGCCTTTGACCTTCTGAAGCAAAGAAAAGTAGATGCTGTGGTCAGCGCCGGGAATTCCGGGGCCACCATGGCGGCGGCGATTAAATTTCTGGGGCGGTTGAGTGGTATCACGCGTCCCGGCCTGGCAGGTATCTATCCGACGTTAAAAGGCCCGGTTGTGATGATGGATGTCGGCGCCAATGTAGACTGCCGTCCGCAGCACCTCTTTCAGTTTGGGGTCATGGCAGCCGCCTTCTCCAGTGTCCTTTTCGGCATAGAGAGGCCGCGTATCGGACTCTTGAGTATTGGCGAGGAAGGGGGGAAAGGAAATACGCTTGTAAAAAAGACCCATGAATTGTTTCAGAAGAGTCCTTTGAATTATATCGGGAACGTCGAAGGCCGCGATACGTTTACGGGCGATGTTGATGTTATTGTCTGTGATGGATTTGTCGGCAATGTCTGTCTGAAGGTAAGTGAAGGGCTTGCTGAGG
The DNA here is from genome assembly GCA_030627725.1 of Desulfobulbaceae bacterium. Taxonomy (GTDB): domain Bacteria; phylum Desulfobacterota; class Desulfobulbia; order Desulfobulbales; family DAOVSZ01; genus DAOVSZ01. Next base: position 1,567 of record DAOVSZ010000258.1, on the reverse strand, counting down.
CGATTTTATCAATGTTGCGGGATGAAATCTCAAAAAGCTTCAAGGCAAAGATCGGATATATGCTTGCTAAAGACGCTTTTGCCGATTTTAAAAAAAGGGTCGACTATGCCGAATATGGCGGGGCGCCGCTTCTTGGATTCAATGGCGCCGGTATCGTCTGTCACGGCCGTTCCAATGCAACAGCAATTAAAAACGCTATTAAAGTCGCGGCTGAACTGGTCAGGAATAATGTAAACGAGCATATTGCAATCCTGCTTGCAAACATACATGAGCTTAATGACAATGACCGGCAACATAAAACAGAGTCGGCCAAGACTGCTGGAGTGAGATAATGCACAGAGGGGTTATCATCGGGACAGGTTCATGTCTTCCGGAGCGAGTGTTAACGAATTCGGATCTGGAAAAAATGGTTGATACCTCTGATGAGTGGATTACCACAAGAACAGGCAGTAAACAGCGTTATATCGCAGGAAAAGGTGAAGAGACATCGAAGATTGCCGCTCAAGCGGCCAGGAGAGCTTTGGCAATGGCGGATGTTTCTCCTGAAGAAATCGGTCTTATCGTTGTCGGCACTATATCATCAGAGATGTCCATGCCTTCATGCGCCTGTCTTGTGCAGAAGGAGATCGGGGCAAATAACGCCTTTGCCTATGACCTCAATGCCGCCTGCGCGGGGTTTACCTACTGCCTGGACCTTGCTGATAAGTATGTGCGGAGTAATCCTGAGCTTACGGTCCTTGTGATCGGCGCTGAAACGCTTTCTGCGAGAACAAACTGGAAAGACCGGAATACATGTGTTCTTTTCGGTGACGGCGCCGGCGCCTGTGTTGTTTCAGCAGATAACGCAGGTCGAGGATTGCTTGGCAGCTATCTCCGTTCGGATGGACGCTACTGGGACCTGCTGCATATGGATGCGGCGCCGAGCATGAATCCGGATATCAACGCGAGCCACAGTGAAGCCTCTTTCATTCTGATGAATGGCCGGGATGTATTCAAGCATGCGGTCCGGGCCATGACTGATGCCGTCGATAATGTAATGACAAGTGTTGGTGTCACTTCCGAGCAGATCGATCTTGTCATTCCTCACCAGGCCAACATACGTATCTTGAACAGTCTGATCGAGAGGTTGAATCTGGGAAGAGAAAAATTCTATATAAATATAGAAAATTATGGTAATACATCGGCGGCTAGTATTCCAATTGCCATTGATGAGGCGAACAGGCAGGGTGTTTTGAAAAGGGGGGATGTTCTTCTCCTCTGCACATTCGGGGCCGGGCTTGCCTGGGGAGCCGCTCTCATAAAATGGTGAATTGGATGTAACTATTCAGCAGCACCCCATCCGCTTCTCCATGCGGAGTTGAGCTGCACACGATCAGGCCTTCTCGCATAGCCAATTATAGCTCGTCAGCCTGCTTGTGCACATCTGAAGCACTTCTGAACAGTTACAGGATGGTGGTTTAGGCCAAGTATTCAGCACCACCTGACATAGTTACAATTGGACTTTTTTAAAAAAAAGCTTATATGTACAAAAATAATTAGGTGAGAACATTGGATTATTTCTTGACTG
>DAOVSZ010000170.1 GCA_030627725.1 Desulfobulbaceae bacterium | reverse complement strand
CCTTTGCCGCTCTGGCCTTTTGCCGCTTTGCCTGCCAGGCCTATACCTTTGTTGCTGCCTCCTTTGTTGACTCCATGTCCCAAAGCGAGACCTGTTTTCGTGTTTCTGGCGGTAGCTTCGGCCAGTTCACCCTCAGCTGTCTCCTCGCCTGTCCTCGACATGACAGAATTTCTGTTTCGGTGTGCTTTGCCTTTGACATGCCCCAATCCAAGTGCGCCGGGATGGACGCCAAGTTCATGGGCAATCTGACCCCAGCCCATGTCGTCGTCACGCATTGCTGCGATATCTGCTGTAATGGCGCCGACTGTCCCTGCCACAACGCTTTCGGCGTGGGCTTCTGCAGCCTCAAGATCGTCTACTGCTAAAGCATAGGCAGCAGAATTTTCTTCCGCAGCATCTACAGCCGTTTGGGCATCAGCAACAGCATCCAGGGCCGCCTGGGTGGCTTCGTCGGGCTGTGTAGAAGCTTCGTCTGCCAGGGCTGCGGCATGCGCTGCCTGGGCCGGGTTGCTGAAGGCAGGTGTATCATCAGCAGGATCATCCTGTGCATAGACTGTTGCCGGTCTCTCGATCCAGGCAAGAGTTGTTAGAAAAAAGACGATAAAGAAACCAGTTGCAATTTTTTCAAAAAATCGAAAGTTCATAAGTTCTCTCCTTTTAATGTATACGTTCATTAAACATCCTATCTACGAATCCTCGTGCTTCTTCCAGATGTTTTTTTAATGATATGTGTGTTGGCTTTTGTCTCCTTTTGGGGTCAGTTGCTTCGGAGGACACTGAATATGTCATCCATTTGAAACGGTTTGTCGATGTATTCATGCACTCCTGAACTTTTTTTCTCCCTCGCAGTTTTTCTGCTTTTTCTTGTGCTTCCGATCATGACGACCTTGCAGTCAATTTCATCCTCAAGCACCTTTGACTGAATGTCCCGCATAAACTGTGTGTCCTGAAAATCTTTGTCTACGAGAATAAAATCCGGCCGCCATTTGTCGGCTATTGTCAGTCCGTCGGCGACATTCGTCACAGAGATCGCATTAAATTTGTTCAGTTGCAGGCACAGTTCCAGCTGCCGCGACATCGTTCTGTCACCGTCAACAATTAAAACTGATTCCATTTAAAATCTCCTCGTTCGCTTCTCATTTATATGGATATTTTTTTGTTCCGTTCTCCGAAGATCATGACGGATTCATCCAGAGAATGCAGGTCGTCATGAATCTGAATCTTTTCAGTTTCGTTGAACCAGCTGATTTTCAACCGGTGTGAGGCGCCGGGAAAATGTTTTGTCATTACTCGCTTCAGGTTATTTGCCCTTTTTTTGGCTTCGCCAATGTCATTTTTGACATAGGTTACAAGGTGCAGGGTCATGGCAGTATTGTGTTCGCTTGCACGACCGATTCGAAGAAGGCTTTCAATGCTTTCAGGCGTAACCATGCCCTCAGGCGTGAACGTTGTCTGACGCGCTACTATTCTGCGCAGGCCTATCTGATAGGTTCTGAAGGAGAAGTCCCCGAGGCTGTTTAAGTGGTCGACCGCGCGTATGGCCCACTTGCCCGACTGATGTCCGGCAAGGAATGATTTCCAGGCAAGGGTCTCTTCCCGGACCTTGTCCATCTTTGCAAAGACCAGCCCGCGGTTATAGGATGCCTCAAGTGACTCCGGATCGATTTCCAGGACCCTGTCATATTGTCTGAGGGCTTCCGAATAATTTCCTGATTCCATAAGGTTGTGGCCAAGGTAGAGAGAGGCGAAAGAGTGGTCAGGGGCATGGCTGATGGCTTTCATATAGCTCTCTCTTTCCAGATCAAATTCATCAAGGGCCGAATGGCTGACTCCTTTCCAGAAAAGATATTCCGGATTGTCGGGAGAGGACGCTGCCGCCTGTTTAAAATAAGGAAGGGCCTGCTCCGGTTTTCCTGCAACGAGGAGATTTCTTCCCATTTGATAGTGAAGAGCCGGACCAGACCTGCTATCGGTCATTAAGGGCGCCACGTGCTTCTGAAGTGTAGGAACGGATTCTTTGTTTTCTGAACCAGTCCAGACCCCGAGGGAGAAAAAGAGAAGAAGGCATGCTGCGGCAGCCACAATCTGGCCCGGCACAAAGGTGATGGTTCTTCGCGATCTGATGAAATCGGAAATTCGCCGCAGGAAGGGTCTCTTTCTCGGCGTAAGCTGCTGCATGATTGAAGGCGCCAGGACGGCAGGCGGGTCAATGTCGGGAAGATCACGAATCATCTCTTGGAGTTCGAGAAATTGTTTGTCTTCCGGACCGTTGGGCACTGTAGACTCTGGGTAAGAACTCTCTCTATTCATGTCCCTTCTCCAGCATTATAACGCGTAATTTTTCCAGCCCCCGGCGGACACGCATCTTGGCGCCACTGAGAGATATGTTTAAAATTTCCGCTACTTCTTTGAGTTGCAATTCCCGTTGAAATCGAAGGATGAGCGCTTCCCGGTAATCGAGCGGCAGTTCCGTAAGACATTGGTGAAGAATCTCGACATCCTGTTTCAGTTCCAGCAGATCAGGGCGGTCATTGTCATATTCGGATTGGGCCCTTTGATTCAGCACGGTTTCATCAAGATCCTGTGTCGGTTTGTATTTCCGTTGCCAGTCTCTGGACAGATTTATTCCGATGGTATAGAGCCATGAAAAGAATCTTGCCCCGGGCCTGAATTGTTCAAGCTTGTCATATGCCCGCAGAAAGGTCTCCTGCGTGAGATCAGCGGCATCTTCTGTGGAACCGGACAGACGATACATAAGATTGAATATCGGTTTTTCGTATCTTTTGATGAGAAGGGCAAACTGTTCCGTGTTCCCCTGGAGCACCTCATCGATAATACTTTCATCTGAATCATTCATGAACCAGGGGTACCTGCCCAAATTTTGTGTTTCTGAAATAATATACGGAGAGAAGCGGCATCAGGTCACAAAATACGCAATTATTTGCAAAAAAAAAAGATGAGACCCTTTTTCAGCGGTGAAGCTGTGTTTAATAAGCCGGCTTATGGTGATGAGAAAATATTGATGGATTCTTCTTCTATAAATGTTTTTTTGCCCGAGGTGATCTTTTCCGGCGCCGTAAACCAGCTCAGCTGGATTTGTGATGAACGCACCTTGGAGAATCTTGCCAGCAGGTATTTTTTGATGCTTTGCGCCCGCGCTTTGGCAAGTTTTTCGTTGTTCTTCTGATAGGCAATGACATGGATGGAAAGTGTGTTGGCGTTGGAAAGGATTTCCCCGACAAGATCAAGAGATGCAAAGGATGTTTTCGAGATGTCAGGAGAAAATGAGTTGAAGCGGATTTTTTTCAGGGTAACGGTCCGGTGGCCGAAAATGTGGTTCCGGTATGCAAAGTCTCCAAGCCTGTTCAGATTGATCACCGCCCGCCGCGCCATGGGGCCGGCAGGGTAATGGGCCAGATATTCTTTCCATGCCTGCCTTTCCTCCGGGGTCCTGTTTAATGCCCTCATTATCATACCGCGGTTGTACAGGGCGGATGGGCATTCCGGCCAGATCTCAAGGACTTTCCGGTAATTGGTGAGCGACGAATGGTATTTTTTCTGTTCAAGATGCCAGTGACCGAGGTAGATAAGAGATTGAAGATGCCTGGGATTGCAGGAAAGGGCTTTTTCGTAGCTTTTCCGTTCAAGAACGTGTTTCCCGGAGGCTCCGTATGCCACGCCAAGCCAGAAATGGTATTCGGCATTGGAAGGTCTGTATCTGACAGCCTTCTGCAGATGTTTCAGGGCATCGGCATGTTTTTTTTCCGCCAGCAGGAATCGGCCCATATAATAATTTGTTTCAGGTGACCTGGGGGCTTTCAAGATTTCCTGACGAAAGGCGCGGGCGCCGTCTGCGTATTTTTCGGTCTGCAGGTAATATTCACCGGTAACCATCTGCTTGACGACACAGCCGGTGAGAAGAATGGCCAGAAACGACACTCCAAAGATGTTTCGGAAGATCATCGGGGACTCCTTCTTAAAGATGGGGTGCAATTGAATAGTTACATAAGCTTTACAAATTGAGGTGGGTAGAGTAAAGAAATAATTTAAATATTTTGGGGGAGGGCCTCGCCGGTTTTTCCTGAAAAGCCTCTGTCGGCGAACAAGAAACGGCCTTCTTCTTGCCGCACAGAGGTTCTTTTTTTATGTAACTGCTCAGCAGCACCCCATCTGTGCACGATCAGGCTGGCTCACATAGGACGACTATAGTTCACAAGCCTGCTTGCGCGTATCTGGGGCACTGCTGAGCAGTTACAGCTTAGTGTTTTTTAAATTAATTTAATATTAGGTGGTTATCTGATGAGCCAGCAGAATAAGTCTAATGAACAGAAGCCGTTTAAAAACAAGCCCATTACCGATGATGCCATTCTCAAGGTGGCCAAGGAGGTCGTGGTCAAGTTTATCGAAGTCGGGCGTCTTTCTCCGCAGAATTTTGATGAGACCTTTGATACGATTTTCAAATCCGTGCAAAATTCTGTTCGTTCTCAAGGGAAGTAATATCTGGAGATAACCGCTGTGCTTGACCCTGATTTAAATCAATTCCCCTCTGAAGTTCATCATATTCATCTCATGGGTGTCTGTGGCACCGGCATGGGCGCCTTGGCCGGTATGTTCAAAGAGGCAGGATATCATGTGAGCGGTTCTGATGCGAACGTCTATCCTCCCATGAGTGATTTCTTGGCCTCGATCGGGGTATCCGTCACGAGCGGCTATGCCCCGGAGAATCTTTCGCCGAAACCGGACTTGGTCGTTGTCGGGAACGTTATTACCCGCAAAAACCCGGAGGCGGTCGCCCTGGCGGACCTCTCGCTCCCCTATGTCTCCTTCCCCCAGGCCTTGAGTCATTATTTTATCGTGGACAAGACATCTCTGGTGGTTGCCGGCACACACGGCAAGACAACAATCTCTTCTCTGCTCGCAACGGTACTCTTCAGGGCAGGGTTGACTCCGGGATTTATGATCGGAGGGTTGGTCCAGGCCTTTGGGCGTAACTATAATATAGGCGCCGGCAGTTATTTTGTGGCGGAAGGTGATGAATATGATACCGCCTTCTTTGATAAGGGTCCCAAGTTTCTCCATTATCGGCCTCATATTGCCATAATAACCAGTATTGAATTTGATCATGCGGATATCTATGCTGATCTGGAGGCGGTCAAGAGCTCTTTTCGGAAGCTGGTGCGAATCATGCCGCCTGATGGCTGTCTCGTCGCGTGTTTCGATGACCCTGTGGTGCGCGAGGTTGTTGCGGAAGCCGGATGTGATGTCGTGAGTTACGGTGAAACGTCCGGGCTTGACTGGTCGCTTGAGGATATGCGGATATCCGCGGCCGAGACAACATTTCGCGCCAGACGTAATGACGTTCTTTTCGGAGACTTCGGTTTATCCATGCCTGGCCGTCACAATGCTCTCAATTGCCTGGCGGTGATTGCCGTGCTCGAACGCCTGGGAATGAGCAGCGAAGACATGGCAGGCGGCTTGAAGAGTTTTGAGGGAGTTCGTCGACGGCAGGAGGTAAGAGGGGTTGAGCGAGGGGTTACCGTCATCGATGACTTTGCCCATCACCCCACCTCGGTCCGTGAGACTCTGGGCGCTCTTGCTGCAGCATATAAGGGCCGCCGGCTGGTGGCTGTGTTTGAGCCGCGGACAAATTCGAGCAGGCGCCGGGTTTTTCAAGAGGCATATGTTGCCACCTTTGACAGTGCCGGTCAGGTGATTGTCATGGAGCCGGCAGCTCTGGAAAACATTCCTCCGGCTGAACGCTTTTCCGCCGCTCGGCTGGTGGATGATCTTTGCCGTCGAGGTCTGGATGCCCTCTATTTTTCCGATACAGGCGCCATTATCGATCATCTGGACAGGACCGTCTCGTCCGGCGATGTTGTTGCTATTCTCTCCAACGGCGGTTTTGAAAATATTCACACCCGCCTCCTTGAAAGATTAAGGGCCTAAGCAATTAGCCGTTAGCGATTAGCTTAAGATATCAATAAGAAATACCACAAGCTAACAGCTAACAGCTTTTTACGAGACCGACAATTTTATGTTCTTGTCATCTTTAATATTGAGCATATGTCCATTTTTTCATTTTTTTGAATTTTCCCTGCAAATTCAACGAGTTATTTTTTTTGTGGTACATGAGGCCTCTCCTCCCCAATGAGCTTTCAACACATTGATTTATGGGAGAAAAGCAGGAATGTCCATCT
>DAOVSZ010000302.1 GCA_030627725.1 Desulfobulbaceae bacterium | reverse complement strand
TTTTTTGTGCTGCTGCTGTTTGCGTATGAGCCGTTCGAGTTGAGTGCTGACATGGTCCTTATTCAATATGGTCCTGGCGATAACCTCACCTGATACAATTGCCGGATAGATTCCTTCACCTGTCAGACCGGAGGCAAGACCTGCCGCATCACCTGCCAGGAAGATATTGTGAAACCGCCATCCCTGATAGTCAAAATTGATGCGGGCCGCCTGCAGCCCTGATCGAGGAAATGTAATACCATATTTGCCGGCCCATTGGTGTAATTTCGTAAGCAGCTCTTTTGGCTGCATACCGTTATAGCCGGCATATGCCCCAATTGAGGCCGAATTGCGGTGAGGAAAAATCCAGGCATATCCGTTGTTGAAGAGAGATGCGTCAAGATGCCATTCCATCTGTTCGTATTCTCCGGCCACAGTATACTGTATCCCGGCGCCGCTGCAAAGGTTTGAGAGGCCAAGATGTCTTCGAACCAGAGAGTTGCTGCCGTCAGCGCCGACAAGATACCGATAGCCTATGCTGCCGTCAGTGGTTTCAATGGAGTCGGGGTGGATTTTGCGGACAAGGGCGCCTGTTTTGATAAGAGCGCCGGCGTCTGATGCCTGGTGAGACATCCACTGCCCAAGCCTTTCCCGGTTGACCGTGGAAATAATGGGTGTTTTGGAGCTGATTTTTATTCGCTGCAAGCTTGAAAAGATGTATTGATCGCAGAAATTTTTTTCAATAAGGGTTTCCGGTATGACCTGAGAAAGGCCTGACCAGGTAACACCGCCGGCGCAGACCTTGGGGCCGATACGGTGATTTCTTTCCAACACCAGAACATCTACCCCATTTTCAGCCAGGACCCTGGCGCATGCCAGCCCGCCCGGGCCGGCGCCGATGATTATTGTGTGGTGTGAGGTCATCTTTTATAGGCTTTTATGCTTTAGACTGAAGACTGTTAGGGAAATATAAAGAAACTCGGTCTGGCCGGATTATGCTGATATAGAGCCTCTTGACGTGCATGTCAAGTATTTACAGAAAAATAAGATACCGAAATTTTTGTATTTTTTGACGGAGAATAATGAATCCCCCTCTACCTTTTTGTCGTCCGGTATGTTAGTATTGATCGAAATCGTAACAAGTCAGATTTTGACAATTATTGCAGAGTGTTATCCTGTTTCGTCGTGGTGGTCTTGGAATTCGGACACTCACTGAAAAAAATAATCATCTCAATATGTGGTGGATCACTTGGATGCGTTAGAAAAGGGAGTAAAAAAGGGAAAGGGTAAAGGGGCGATCTTCTTCATAGTGATAGTTGCAGCTGTTCTTGCGGTGAGCGTCGGTCTTCTGGTGAAGGTGAACGAGCGTGAGATTCCTCGGATCGATGTGTTGAGCGATGTTGCCTTTCTCGGCAAAAGCAAAGACATTCATTATACGGTTGCTGATCTGAAAAGCGGTCTGCGTGAAGTTCTGATTACCCTTGAGCAGGGAGAAACTAAGGCGAAACTCGTCACCAAGAAATTTACCCGAAAGGGGTATCTTTCCAAAGCCGGCCCTGATCGTATTGATGAGACCTTCACGGTTGACACTTCCTCGCTGGGGTTCAAAGAGGGACGCGCCGAACTGGTCATCAGGGCGAAAGATTTTTCGTTTTGGCATCTTATGAAGGGGAACGAGGCTCTTGCCTCCTGGCCGGTCACGATTGATACCAGGCCTCCGCAGGTAAGCATTGTTGATTCAACCCGGTATATCAAGCCGGGCGGGGCCGGTATTGTTGTTTACAGGGTAAGCGAAGAGGTGACCCGGCATGGGGCCATGGTGAATGGTCATTTCAGCCCCGGGTTTCCGCTTCTGAATCGTGGCGAGAATGTTTACGGAGTCATGATCGGGCTTCCCTTTGATACCGCTGCGATCGACAACCTCTTCGTAACGGTGCGGGATCAGGCTGCAAACGAAGGAAAGACCGCCTTTGGCATGATCCTGCGCCGGGTGAAATGGAAGGTTGATCGTATTGACATCAGCGATGGATTTCTGAACAAGAAGCTTCCGGAATTGCTTCAGAACACTTCGGATATCCCCGAGGCCGGACCGGTAGACCAATATCTTTATGTGAACAACGATATGAGGATTGCCAATAACGCCAAGATCAGGGAGATATGCAGCAGCAACTCCCTTCCTGACAGGCTCTGGGACGGTCGTTTCAGCCGTCTGCCGAGAAGCAGCAGGCGGGCCGGTTTTGCCGATCACAGATCATATTATTACCAGGGGCGAAAGATCGATCATCAGGTCCATCTCGGGATTGATCTGGCGTCTGTCAGAAATGCCGAGGTTTCGGCCGCCAACAGCGGCAAGGTGGCGTTTGCCGAGTATCTCGGGATCTATGGAAATGTTGTCATCCTGGACCATGGTCAGGGTGTATTCAGCCTCTATTCGCATCTGAGTCAGATAAAGGTGGCTGTCGGGGATATGGTTGATCCGAATTCAGTGATCGGTCTCACCGGCACTTCCGGTATGGCGGGCGGCGACCATCTTCATTTCGGTATGCTGGTCAATGGCGTTTTCGTAAATCCCCTGGAATGGTGGGACAGTCATTGGCTCAAGTTGAATATTCTTGTTTTTCTGTAAACAGTCTGAGGTTCCAGGTTCAGTGGTTCAAGGTTCCGGGTTGTTCCGCCTGCGGCGGTAATGAACTGCTTATATTTTTTGAAATTGTTGATGAATCTTCGACCGGATGCACTTTTATACCGGTGTATAGACTGCAATACTTCAATCTGTAAACGCTTTTATCTTTTTGTAACCCTGACCCCTGAACCCTGACCCCTGAACCCTATATTCTTATTCAATCCGTGTCGAAAATTAAGATTCTTCCAGAAAACCTCGCAAACCAGATTGCGGCAGGCGAGGTTGTTGAGCGACCGGCTTCCGTTGTCAAGGAGTTCCTGGAAAACTCCATTGACGCAGGCGCCAATGACATTGCCGTTCAGGTCGAGGGGAGAGGGGATCGATTGATCCGGATTATTGATGACGGGTCCGGTATGGACGCAGATGATATCCTTCTTTCGCTCGAACGGCATGCCACCAGCAAACTCTCTTCCGTCGAACAGCTTTCTTCCATCCAGACCCTCGGGTTTCGCGGTGAGGCCATCCCGAGCATTGCATCCGTTTCCAGGATGACCATCACCTCGCGTCTTCTTGATAAGGACCTGGGAACACGGGTTGAGGTCCGTTTCGGTAAAGTGATGAAGGTCCATGAAATGGGCTGCGCCAAGGGAACGGTTATGGAGGTCAGGGACCTTTTCGGCAATGTCCCGGCCAGGAAAAAATTTCTCAAATCAGCCCAGACGGAACTCTTCCACACTGAAGAGACGGTGAGAAATT
>DAOVSZ010000098.1 GCA_030627725.1 Desulfobulbaceae bacterium | reverse complement strand
ATGTAGCTTGTTGAGTACTGGTTTTTTGCTGCACGAGTAGCCCGGATTGGTAGGCATCTATATCGCCCTGCAGGAATTGGCCTTGGGGTGCACTGCTGAACAGTTACGAGATGGAGTTTAGGCTACGTTTGCTGCTCCATCTGAATAGTTGCTATAACTATTCTGGCGTCTCACAGTTTTTTCCCAAAAAAAGTTAATGCCCTGCCAGTCTCTGCAGATCTTCTTCAGTCCAGAAGAAATCTCCGGCAACCGGATCGCGATGGAGAAATTCGTCGAGCGCGATCCTCATCTGGATCAGAGGATCGACAAAATCAGCATGAATGAGGTTTTTTTCGCGAATTTTTGTCAGAAAATCGATACGGGTCTGCATCCTTTCAACAAAAAGCGCTACATAGTCGGGATCGTTTGTTTTGGGTGCAAATCGTCTGTCATAGCTTGGTTCTAATGTCCCCTTCTTGATGAGCGAAACCATCTTGCCAGGTACGATCCGCCAGGGTTTGAATACCAGGTGGTCACTGGTCAGCGCAGGAAGAATGATATCGCGGCTTAATGTGAGATCGATATCCTTGCCCATGAAGTCACCGGTGTTTAAGACCACGGTGAGTGGTTCGAAAAGTTCGAGAAAGAGTTGGAACATCCTGCACTCGGTGTTCAGACGCCAGGACCTGAACGGCTGGGCAAAGGGTTCAATAACGAGGGTAAACTGGTCTTCGATCCTTTTCAGGGCCTCGGCAAGGGTCCTTTTGGTCATCAGACTGGCGCCGAAGGCGACAAAAAGCGCCGGGTTGTTGATCAGCGAAATCGGCGGCAGGGTGTCGTCCTTCATGACCAGGCTGACAATATCGACCCGGTCATATCCATCCACGGCATTAGCCGGCCGTTCCTGAATGACGCGGCCGTTGGCAACCAGGCGGTCGCCCGGGATGACGTCTTTTTTGCCGTCAATTTCAGCGATGCCCATATTAAAGAAAATAAGGCCGCGCGAGGTCGTTTCGTCATCGATTGCATCACCGTCGGTCTTGTTGAAAAAGGTCGGTTCCAGCACGATGACCTTGCCGGTCACCATGCTCACCACAAAGGCGTCGTCATGGGCAATGCTTTGCGCCGTTTTGGAGAGTGAGGATTTGCCGCTTCCGGAAAGGGCAATAATGACAACCGTTTTGCCGTTGATGACACAGATGGAACCGTGAATCGGCAGAAACCTCCGAATCTGGGTCCCAGGCACGCGTTCGGCAATAGAGGTGTGCCAGATAAGGGTAAGAAACCCCTTTTTTATTTCGCCGAAATAAGGAAGTCCGAGGACAAAGATGGTTTTTGAGTCCCGGTCGATGATAACAAGGCCTTGGGCATGGTCGGGGTGTGTCCAGTCCGGATCATAGACCATCAGAAGATCAGGCTGGTCGATTGGTCGGCTTTTTTCGTAGAACTTTTTATGCTCTTTTGAAAGAAAACCCTGGAAGTTCAGGAGCAGCGACAGGGCTGCGACCGGGTATCTCCGATTGCAGATAAACCGAAGACCGACACAGAATTCCTCATCAAGTCCGGCATAACAGCGGGTGCTGAGAGAACCGGTCTGCTGCAAGCGGATAACTGCCTCGCGGGCGGCGGTTGTGAGTTTTTTCCTGTCTTCGGCATCCGCCTCATGCCAGAACCTTCGGACCACGGCTGTCCGGCCGACAGGATTGCGATGGTTCCAGATTATCTGTCTGGCGCCTTTTTTGAGGCCGAACTGTTCGGGATTCTTCATCGGCCGGTCAAGTGTGATGACAGTGTCCTGCTGAACCGAGAGGTCATACAGGGCCTCTGAGGAGTCGATAGGTCTGTTGTTTGTAGAGAGGGCGAGCAGCGCTGTCAGACGCAGTGAACTGGACAGTTCGATGTTTTTTTCCAAAAGACCTTGAGTTGCCATGGCTGTTTCTCCTCTTTTTTATATGTTCGCGTTGAAATCGCGCTGTTCGAAGTCTCCTTGCATTCGTTTATCTGTGATTTTAATAAGAGTTACAAAAATAATATCATATCCTCAGTCGAATATGAAACGGAACGCGTTGCCATCTGTTTTTTTCGAAGTCTCGTACCTCGTTTATCTGTGATACAGAAGGATTAAAAGTGCAGACTTGTGTAAATATACGATACCCGTTATATTTTAAAATTTTCCTTGGCCTGTCAGGATGATCATGCGACCATACCCTGAACCCTGAACCCTGAACCCTGAGCCCTGGACCCTGAACCCTGAACCCTGAACCCTGACCCCTGAACCCTGACCCCTGATTATGAACGACAGCATCGATCCAATTCTCCTCGATTTAAAGACTGCGCTTGATGCGAGGGAGGAGAAAAACCTTTCTCCTCTGGCAGCATTGAGCAGAAACGGTATACGGAGAAGAGAGGAGGCGCTCAAGGGACACAGGCAGGAGTTTGCAACAGACGCGGACCGGGTCCTTCATTCCAGGGCATATACCCGTTATATCGATAAGACCCAGGTGTTTTATATGGTAGAGAACGACCATATTACGCACCGGGTCCTTCATGTGCAGCTGGTTTCCAAGATTGCCCGCACTGTGGGGCGTTTTCTGGGTCTGAACGAAGACCTTATCGAGGCCATTGCCCTGGGTCATGACATTGGGCATCCTCCGTTCGGGCATGATGGAGAGAAGATGCTTTCCAGGATCTGCCGACAGCATGAGCTGCCGGCGTTTCTGCATAATATTCAGAGTGTCGTTTTTCTTGACCGGATCGAGAAACGGGGGCAGGGATGGAACCTTACCTTGCAGTCCCTGGACGGCATCCTCTGCCATGACGGCGAGGTCCATGACCGGGTCCTGCATCCTGATCGTGGGAAGACGTTTGCCGACTTGGATCGTGAGATGGAAGAGAAGGCGGAAGATCCTTCAATTGTCCTGCGGCCGATGACCCTTGAGGGATGTCTTGTCCGTTTTGCCGATACCGTGAGCTACATCGGTCGGGACATCGAAGACGCCATTGAGCTGAAACTGATTCAACGTTCGGATATTCCTGATGAGTGCCGGGATGTCCTTGGCGATACGAACGGGACGATAGTCTATCGACTGGTCGAAGATCTGATAAAAAACGGCGTTGCCAACGACGCGATCTCATTTTCTCCCCTGATCTCTGAAAGGCTGAAGGCGCTTAAGGCATTTAATTATGAACGTATCTACATGAATCCGGTTTTGAAAGGGCCGCTTGAATATATTGAGAAGAGTTACGCTGTTCTTTTTGACTTTTTTTTGCAAGATGTTGAGTATGGGAAGAGGAAATCAACTATCTCTGTTGATTTCCTTGACCATATGGGGACGGAATACCTTGAAACAACACCTCCGCCGGCCAAGGTGCGGGATTTTATGGCCGGGATGACGGATGATTATTTTTTGAGCCAGGCCGGACTGGCCGGATGTGAGGTAGGGTAACGAGCATGCGAAGTCGGATAAAAAAATTGATGCCGGGTGAAAATGCCAGCACGGTAGTCATTGCCGCCTTTATCGGCGTCGTGGCCGGAGTGGCCAATATTATCTTCCGGACCACTGTTGAGACCGTGCATGAGTTTATTTTTGTCAGGGGACATGAGGCCCTTCAAATCAGTGAAGGCGGTTTCTATCTGCTCCTGTTGCCGCTTCTGCCCATGGCAGGCATGGTGCTCTTGATTCCGCTCTCGCTTCTCTACCCTGGAGAGGTGAACGGGTATGGCTTTACAAAGTTTTTGAAAAAGGTGAATCTTCAGGGCGGCATTGTCAAGTTTCGGACCATAATCCTGAAGATTGTCTCAACCGCACTCACCATAGGCACAGGCGGGTCTGCCGGTGTTGAAGGCCCGATTGCCCAGGTGGGCGGGGCGCTTGGCTCTCAGGTCGGCCAGTCCTTTCGGGTCTCGGGTAACCGGATGAAGGTCTTTATCGCCGCGGGGTGCGCCGGCGGGGTCGGGGCGATGTTTAATGCGCCCATCGCCGGCGTCTTCTTTGCCGCCGAGATCGTCCTGCTCGGGACCTATGAAATGAGTTCCTTTGTCGCCATCGTCATCTCCTCGTCCATGGCAACAGTCGTCTCCAGGGGGTATTACGGCGACACTCCCGCCTTTCCCATTCCGAACTATCACATGATCAATCCCTTTGTCGAGATTCCCCTGTACACACTCATGGGCGTGATTGTCGGCATTATAGCTGCCGGGCACATCTGGTTTTTTTACAGAGTCAGAGACAGATTTGCCGAGTTGAAGCTGCATCCTCAGCTTAAACCTATCCTGGGCGCCTTTCTGGTCGGCTGTATGGCAATGGCCTTTCCGGAGATTATGGGGGACGGATACCTTTATATAGAAGAGGTTCTTTCCGGGCAGGGTGTGATCTGGGTCATGCTGGCCCTTGTCTTCCTGAAGATAGCAGCCACGGCCATAACCCTTGGCGCCGGCGGGGCCGGTGGAGTGTTTGCGCCTGCGCTTTTTATCGGCGCTGTTATCGGCGGCAGTTTCGGGGATGTCGTGCACCGTCTTCTCCCCACACTGACGGCGACTCCCGGGGCCTATGCCGCAGTCGGCATCGGCGCCTTTCTGGCTGCGTCGACCCATGCGCCGTTGACCGCTATTTTTCTGCTGTTTGAGATGACGGGAAATTATCTGATTATCATCCCGATCATGTTGACCAGTGTGATCGGCACGGTGGTTGCCTCCAAGCTCAATCACGACTCCATTGATACGGTTGATTTTACCAGGGAGGGCATCGATATCCATGAAGGCCGCGAGACCGCGGTCATGAAATCGATCATGGTCGGCAGAATCATAACCGAGGATGTGGATTTCATCAGCGAGGACGCCAATGCCAATCATCTCCTTGAGATCTTCAGCATTTCAAAGGACAGGTTTTACTTTCCGGTGATTGACAATTCCGGCAGGATGACCGGAATTGTCTCTCTGCAGGACGTCAAAAATATCCTCCACGACGAGAAGCTGCGGCTCTCATCAACAGTGGGCAGCGTCTGCGCCCGCAAGGTCATCTTCCTGACGCCGGATGATAACCTGTACACGGCCATGACGCTTTTTGATCGCAAGGGAATCGATGAGATTCCGGTGGTGGAGTCTGCTGAAGACCCCTGGGTTGTCGGCATGCTCAAACGCAGGGATGTGATCGCCGCCTATAACCATGAGATATTAAAAAGAGGAATCAGTGAAAAGACGGCTTCGATCAGGTTACAATGAATGGTAACTTAATCTGGATGTGACTCTTTCCCGACTACTGAAATTGACGGACTCGCAAAAAGTCCTAAGGATGCCCATTATCCCATGAACACCATACTTTTTTGTAATAACGGTTCGCCGGAAAAGCCGGTGATGGCTGCGGCATATCTTAATTCGATGCACCTGCCGGATCTAAAGGCGATAGCAGCTGCAACGCATCTTGAAGAGGATCTCAAACAAGCCCGGGAGGTTATGATGGAACAGGGAATTTCCTGCTCCGACGAGGTCCTGCATCCTGATACGATCGATCTCTACAGGTATGATCTTGTCATCAGCTTTTCCGACGGAGAAAAGCAGGTCTTTCCGGATCTGCCGGGAAATCCTGTTGTTGTCTATTGGCATTTTGAGGATCCGGTTACTGAGAAAGGAGTCTCTGCAAAGGACCTCTCTGTTGCCTGTATGGCCCATATCCGCCGGCGGACCGATAACCTTGTTCTGGAAGGATGTCTCCATGCGCTGCTCCATGCCCGAAAAAACGTTGAACTGCTCATGGACAGTCTCCATGAAGGGATTATCGCCCATGATCTGAACCGGAAGATATTCTTTTTTAATAAGTCGGCAGAGGAGATTACCGGATTGTCACGCAAGGATGTTCTTGGCAAGGACTGTCACCATGTTTTTCCTGGTGGTTTCTGCAAACAGAAATGTTCCTTTTGTGACCCGCAAGGTATGTCGGAGCTTCCTGACCGCCCTTATTCCCTGCATATCCTGTCAAGGCCGGGAATTTCAAAACATATTGAAATGAATGTTGTTTCGATGAATAATTTTCTCGGAAAACCCATCGGTGTTGTCGCTTCCTTCAGGGATGTGACGCGAGAGAATGAACTTGCCACGCGACTTGGGGAAATCGAGCAGATCAGCGGTGTCATCACCCAGGACCACGCGATGCTGGAGATCCTTCAGACGACACGTGACCTGGCAGACAGCAATGTGCCGGTGTTTATTCAGGGGGAATCCGGCACCGGCAAGGAGTTGATCGCGGTAGCGATCCATAACGAAGGGAAACGGGTGAATAAACTCTTTGTGCCGGTCAACTGCGGCGCCCTGCCGGAGAACCTCCTGGAGGCGGAACTCTTCGGGCATGTGAAAGGCGCTTTTACAGGCGCAATCCGCGACAAAAAAGGCCGTTTCGAACTTGCCAACGGCGGCACTCTGTTTCTTGACGAAATCGGCGATATCACTCCCTCGATGCAGGTGAAACTCCTGCGCGTGCTCCAGGACGGGATATTTCAGAGGGTTGGAAGCGAGGAGACGATCAAGGTTGATGTCCGGGTAGTTTCCGCCTCCCACAAAGACCTGCAGAAAGAAATCGCGGCCCGGCGGTTCCGGGAAGATCTTTTCTACCGGCTTTGTGTTGTGCCGCTTTCTCTTCCACCGCTCAGAGAGAGAAGAAACGACATCCCCCTTCTTGTCCGGCACTTTTTAAAGCAGTTTCTTGCTGAGGAAGAGCGGTCTGAACTCATCCTGGCGCCGGAAACAATGGACATACTCCTTGCCTATGAATGGCCTGGAAATATCCGTGAACTGCAGAATGTCATCCGCTATCTTCTGGTCCGCTGTCGGGAAAAAATCGTCAAACCCCATCATCTGCCGCCAAATCTTCATGAAAACGTGACACGTTCCATTCAACTGACCTCCCCTGGCAAGCGCCGCGGCAAGCTTTCCGTTGAATCCGTGCGGAACGCCCTTGCATCAACAAAAGGAAATCGTCTCCAGGCGGCCCGCGTCCTTGGCGTTGGACGCGCCACTTTGTATCGTTTTCTTGCCGGACATCCGATGGATTAAATACGGTTTATCCCGCCAAGGCGGGATTAACGGTCAATCGTAAACCGTAAACGCATTCTTTTTGTTCTTCGTGAGACTTGCCCTCTTTTTACCTTCAGTTCTGTATACCCCAGTACCACAGGGGTCAAGTATCCTCCTTATTTTCCTTATTTTCTCTCTTATTTTCTCCTACCTCGATACCTTCATAAAATGATCCTACTATTGACATAAAACGAATCCCGCCATATAATCTAGACAGACTAGACAAAATATTCATGAGGTGTAATTATGGGAAATGTATGGCAACTTCAGGAAGCAAAAAACAAATTCAGTAATTTGGTAGACAAAGCGCACCATGAAGGCCCCCAGGTTGTCACAAAACATGGTAAAGAATCTGTCGTAATTATTGCTATTGAAGACTACCAAAAACTCAATAAGCCAAAATCCGACTTAGTATCTTTCTTAAAAAAATCCCCTCTTTCTGGTGTCAACCTCGACCTCACCAGGGACAAAAGTCCTTCAAGGGATATCGAACTATGAAATACTTATTGGACACATGCGTCATTTCAGAAATCATACGGCCAAAACCATCCAGAAAAGTCAGCAACTGGATCAGAAGCGAAGATGAGAGTAATTTTTTTATCAGTGTTTTGACAATTGGTGAACTTCACAAAGGTATTGAAAAGTTAGTCCAATCGAAAAGAAAGGAAGAATTACATAATTGGGTAGAGAATGACCTTAAAGAAAGATTTTGGACCAGAATCATCGACATCGATATACAAACTGCGATGGTATGGGGAAAAATTCAAGGAATGAACGAACGTGCTGGCAAGCCAATGCCTGCCATCGATTCTCTCATTGCTGCTACAGGCATCACGCATCACCTAGCAGTTGTAACCCGAAACACTTCAGACATGAAGGAAAGTGGAGTTGCACTACTTAACCCATGGGAATAATAAGAAAAAGGTTAACCAATTGAGAGATAAGGATAAGGGGACAGACGAACTATGCTTCTTGGCAGCAGCTATCACGTCAGCACCTCAAGAAGGCAACATACCGATTGGATAAGAACCAGGTAAATATATAGGCCACCCCCCAGAGGTGGTTTATTCTATCCCGCTTTTTAAAAAATCCATAAAGTTTTCAGGAGTCACCACAGAACATTTGGCTTCAGGGTAGCCACGAGAAAATGTTTTTGGAATTTTCCCTCTGGCCTGGCTGCTCCATTTGAATTTCCTCCCGGTAAGCGGTTCATTTATTTTTGCGGTCAGTTCAAAGGAGGAGGATCCTGTGGCAATCACTTGAATATCCGGCAAGTTATCGCACATCAACTTCAAGGTGAGCCCAATATTGCTGATTCGCTGAGCCTCATCTATGAACACAATTTTGTTTTTACCTATGATGGCATGAAGTCTGGCTGAGGTAGTATTGGAAAGCAGTTCCCGAACATCCGCTTCGTCACCGTTCAATTCTATTATGGGATGATCTAGATGAGACAAAATATTTTCTACAAGGGTGGT
>DAOVSZ010000289.1 GCA_030627725.1 Desulfobulbaceae bacterium | reverse complement strand
GATTACCTACATGCCGGATAAGGGATTTTTGCAGATGAGCGAGGTTGATATCCTCTGCCGGGGAGAGGGAGAGATGGTCATGCTCTCTCTGGCTCTTGCCGTAAAAGAGGGAAGGCCTCTGGGAGATGTTGCCGGAATATCATTTAAGGAAGGCGGGAGAATTGTCACAACCGAGTCTCCTGAAGTTCCTGATGATCTTGATGCCTATCCGTCTCCCTACCTTGAGGACCTCGTTGATCTTGCCGGCAAGAGCCGTGTCATCCTTTTTTCCTCAAGAGGATGCACCTCGCCCTGTACCTTCTGTTATACCACCAGGGCGAGCAGGAAGAAGATGCGGTTTTTTTCTTTAGACCGTGTTATCGCCGAGATGCTGCACCTGAAGTCTCAAGGGATAACCGATTTCTGGTTTGCCGACCCGAATTTCGCCTTTTCACGAGAACGGCTTGAGACCTTTCTTTCTCGAATTATCGAAGAGGTCCCTGGAATCTCCTTCTGGTGTCAGACGCGGTATAACCTTATAGATGCCGTGCTGATTGATCTGTTGCAGCGGGCCGGGGCGCATACCATGGCCTTTGGCCTTGAGTCGGCCCACTCAGAGGTCCTGGGTAGGATTAAGAAAGGCCTTGATCCTGAGAAAATTTCAAAGGCCATTCGCCTGATGCAGGAGGCAGGGATCAATGTAGAGCTCTTCACCATGTTCGGTCTGCCTGGTGAGACGTTTGAAATGGCGCGGAAAACGCTTTCCTTTGTCAAAAAAAACAATGTGGCAGTGGAAGGGAACTCCATCTCGCAGCAGCTGCACCTTTTTTTCGGCACTCAGATAAGTGATAACCTCGCAGAAAACGGTATTCATTCGGATCCGGTTACCAAGCCTTCGTATCAGTGCATCTGTCGGGATTTTTCAACCGATTCCATGACAAAAGATGAGATCAAGGCGATGAGCCTCTTGTGGCGTCTGAACAGGAGTGATCTTGTCGAGGATGTGCAAAGTGGGATCAACCTCATAGAGCGCGCCGGTTTTATCATCAGCAATCATGATGCCCTCTCATGTCGGCCGGAGGCTGATCTCCTTCTGGCTCGGATCTTCATGGCCCTGGAGGAGTATGGCCCGGCCTGCGACTGTATGGACAGGCTTAAGGAAGGGTTTCCCGAGAATGCCGAGGTCCGGAAGTTTTTGAGCGGCCCGTTTCTCGGGCACAAGATAAAGCGACGCGCCGCTGCCGGGCCCGGCTCGAAGATAATCTATGACTGCAAGGGCCTGCTTGATGGTAAGGAACATCCGGCAACAGTCGCCCTGTATCAGGAGGCTGTTCTTGGTGACGGGCGACTTTTGCCTGATTTTGAAAAGGGAGTTCTTGGGGTAAAGGCCGGGCGATGGAGTCAGTTTGAGGTGGTATTCCCCGACGACTACGGCCACCCGGATCTTGTCGGCCGGAAGGTCCTTTTTCAGGCATATCTCCATCTTGCCATGGACCCTGTTGTCATGGAGACACCGGAAGAGGTCCGTGAGCGGCAGCCCACCAATATATATCGTCTGACTGATCTCTACGCCTTACGGAAAAACAACGAAAATCTCTACTATCTTGTCTTGAGAGACTCGGTCTTGCGCGGGCCTGAGACTGTGACTGATTACATCAAGTTTTTGAGTTTCAATGTGAAGCTCGGGTTTGTTGAAAAGGCGCTTGAGATGGTTAAAGCCCTGCAGGAAGGAACAGAGCTGATGGACCATGCCGGCAGGATATTTCTGGCCAACGGCGGGGCGGACAAGGCCTATGAGTTCCTCTCCAAAGGAACAGACACGCAGGAAAACCAGATCAACCGGATCAAGGCCCTGATTGAACTCGGTCGATATGAAGAGGCGGAAGAAATGACCTCCTCATCATCGCTTGACAGCAGCAGTGTGCAGGCCTTAGACATCCGTGTCGGCCTGGCCACTCTGCAGCAGTTGCCTGTAAAAATCTATCTGGAACGGATGAATGCCCTGCTGGACAATCAGATCCGTTCCATGGAGATGAGTTGAAAGATAGAGTTCAACTTTGCTCTTTCCGTTCTCCCTTTTTCTATTTTTGTGGCCACCAGGAAACTCCCAGCCGCCGGATGACGTTGAAGCCGCCTCCAAGCACAAGGTTGTTGGGCCTTCCCACGCTGTCCAGGAAGCATTGTATTTCAAAGGAGCGTGTTCCTGCATCGCAGATGATGATCAGGGTTTTGTCCTCGGGCAGTTCCTTGAATCTCTCACGTACCTCCACATAAGGGACGGAAAGCCACTTATCTCCGAACTTGTCTATAAACGCTTTTGCTTCCGCAGGGTGCCGGATATCAAACGGCGCCCAGTCAGGTTGCAGGGAAGGGTCGTCCATCCAGGCAAGGAAATCAGCAATTGCCGCGCTGCGGAGGCGACCGGAAGCCAGGTTGTCTGCGACGTTTGCGGTGGCATTCAAAGCATCCAGGGCCGTTGCAAAAGGCGGGGCATAGGCCATTTCAAGGTTGCTGAAATCCTCGATGGTTGCTTTTTTTGCAAGAAGTCCGGCCGCGGCATCGATCCGCGCAAGCACCGCATCGCCCATGGGGCCGAATCCCTGCAGTCCGAGGACTTGCCTGCTTTTCTTGTCAAAGACCATCTGAAGCGGGATGATGGCCTCGGTGGGAAAGAAATGGGCGCGGTCCGACTGGGCTGTTGTCACCGCTTCCGCATCAAAACCCTCGGCGCGCGCATGTGACAGGCTGAGTCCTGTTGCCCCGATTGAGACGTCAAATGCCTTCATGATAAAACTGCCCACCGCACCATCAAACCTGGAGGGGATACCTGCCAGATTGTCGCCCACGATGCGTCCCTGCCGGTTTGCAAGCGAGCCGAGAGGGGCATAGAATTTCTTTCCGGAAATCAGGTTGACGGTCTCAATGCAGTCGCCGGCGGCATAAATATCCGGGTCTGATGTCTGCATCCGGTTGTTGACCACAATGCCGCCGCGTGGACCGACAATAAGCCCGGCGTCAACGGCAAGTTCATCGCGGGGCCGGACACCGACAGCCATGATCACAATGTCTGTTTCAATCGTGTGTTTTGGGGTAATTACTCTGCAGGCGCGGCCGTTTTCATCCGCTTCGATTTTTTCCGCGCTTTCGCTTGTGTAGACATGAAGCCCCTGTTCCTCGAGGTGGCGCTTCAGCATGCCTGCAAAGGGCGGGTCGGTGATGCCGGGCAGGAGTTGCGGCATGAATTCAAGGATTGTTGTCTCAACGCCCCAGAGATCGGCAAACGCCTCGGCCATCTCGATGCCGATTGCGCCGCCGCCTATGACAACGGCCTTGCCGACTCTCCCTTTTGCCAGATCATCCTTGATGGCAATGGCCTTGTGCAGATCGCTTATGGTAAAGACACCGTCCAGGTCGGTTCCGGGGATGGGAATCATGTTGGGGCGGCTCCCGGTTGTAATAACCAGCTTATCGTACGGGACATCGTCCTGTTCGCCTGTATTGACATTTTCGACCAGGACGGACCTGGCCTTTCTGTCGATAGAAACGGCCCGCGTTCCGGTGCGGACCGTCACGCCCTTGGCATTCTGGAAAAACGGCACATCCCTGGCTGCATGAAAGCTGGTGGAGCGGAGTTCTTTTTCATCCGAGACATCACCGGAGACATAATAGGGGATCCCGCACCCGCCATATGAGATGAGAGTGTCCATGTCAATGATTGTTATTTCTGCTTCCGGCATGAGACGTTTTGCGCGGCAGGCGGTTTTCGGTCCGGCGGCGACACCGCCTATGATAACGATT
>DAOVSZ010000185.1 GCA_030627725.1 Desulfobulbaceae bacterium | reverse complement strand
TCCCCTTGTTTCCGACGCTTACGGGAATATCCTCCTCTTTTTTTCTTTTCTTTCTTTTCCATTGTAGAAAAATTATCTCTCAATTCGCAACTGTTCAGCAGTACCCCAGATTTGGACAAGCAGGCCTGCGAGTCTATAGCCCGCCTATGTGAGCAGGCCTGATCGTTCAAAGATGGGGTGCAGCTGAATAGTTACCTTTTTAATAAGTCATCCTCACCCGGCCACAGTCTGGACAAATCCAGGTAGGACCGTTTGTGATTCCCCATTTATTTTCCTCAAAACACTCCGTACATATCTGGAATCCACAGATACAGTTAAAGCAATAGGGTAATGTTTTTCTGCAGCAGTGGCACAAAAACTCCCCTTGTTTCCGACGCTTACGGGAATATCCTCCTCTTTTTTTCTTTTCTTTCTTTTCCATTGTAGAAAAATTATCTCTCAATTCGCAACTGTTCAGCCCCCCGTAAACGTTCAGAAGTGCCGTAGATGTATGCAGATAAGCGGAGACTTCGAGCAGGACTGACGACTATAGTAGTCCTATGCCGACAGTCCTGATCGCGTGCAGATGCGGTGCTTCTGAACGTTTAGCGCAATTCCTTTGCAAGCCAGTTGAGATATCCCTTTCCCCCGGCAAGGACCGGAGTCGCCAAAATTTCCGGCACGTCATAAGGGTGGATCTTATTGATAACAGATTCAATTTCCTCATAAAGATCCCTGCGGCTCTTTATCACACAAACGTACTCTGCGGCGTTCTCTATCTTTTCGTCCCACCAGTAAAAACTCTTCACCTGACCCGATATCTGGACACAGGCGGCAAGACGCTTCTCAAGAAGCTCCCGGGCAATTTTTTCAGCATCTTCTTTGGTCTCAACAGTCGTAACCACTTGCATGTACTCAGTCATAACAACCGGGCTCCTTTAAACATCTGTATCACTCTCGTCTCCTCTCTTCTTCCTTTTTTTCTTTCTCGCCTTTATCTCCTTCAATATCTTGACGCCAACCTTCAGGTGCTGAGCAGTGTATGCATGAAAAATCTCTTCAGCGCTGTCCTTGCTCTTGATGCCGCCTTTTTTGAGCGGCAGATCAGAGACGAGCATCAGCGAACCGGTCGGCACATCCAGGGCATAGCCGACCGAAAAAAGGGTTGAAAGTTCCATATCTATCGCCATTATCCGGTGTTTCAGGATATACTCGATGAACTCGTCATCGAACTCCCACATCCTGTAATCGGTGGTGAGCATGATTCCGGACTTGGGGGTCTTATCCAACTCCTTGATAATCATCTCTTCACAGATACGGTTTATCCAGAACTGCGGCAGGGCGGGAACGTCCTTGGGCAGATAGTGCCTGCTTGTACCTTCATCACGGATGCTTGCTGAAGGGATAAGAATATCACCGACCTCAAGTTCATCATCTATCCCGCCGCACATGCCGAGCATCAGGACACATTCAAGATGATCAAGATAGGACAGACAGTGCATGACAATACCGGCTGAAGGGGAGCCGACACCATAATTGATAATGCTGATATCGTTTTGAGGATCATGAACAACAGACCAATGGCCCAACTGTATCTCCCCCTTGGTCATGGCCGTATAATCATCAATATATCTTGGAAAATTGCACAACAGGACGTAGGACCCGAACTGCTCCACCGACGACCCGGTATACCGCTCCAGGGTATGACGTGCATAACTGTCTGGACGTAATTGTGATTTCATAAAAGGGTTTCTCGCTTGTTAGATTGTTCCGTAGCAACTATTCAGCTAAGGCTAAAAAAGTTGGCTAAACCACCAACCGTATCTATTCAGATGTGCCTTAGATGTGGACAAGCAGGCCGCCGAGCTATCACGCCATGGCGTGATGCGAGAAGGCCTGATCGTTCACAGATGAGGTGCAGCTGAATAGATACGTTTTTGCTAAATATACTAAAAGCTTACTCAGCGCGCTGAAGGAAATCAAGAAATTACTCTAGCGGTGGCCATAAGCTACTTAAAAAGATGCCCTTCTCACGCAGGATGTAAAAATAGGACAGGAAAAGGGTCATTTTTTCTGGTAAGATGAATAAATCCAATTCATTAAGGTCACCCTTCAATCCATCAGATCTCAAGGAAACAACCATAATGCTCCTGGCAATCGATACAGGCAACACCCATACCGTTATCGGCGTCTTTGAAGCGGAAAAGCTCCAGCACCAGTGGCGGGTGCAAACAGACAGGGACAAGACAGCCGACGAACTCGCATCTCTCTTTTTCGACCTTTTTTCACTCGAAAAAATCACCTTTGATGACATACAATCCGTCATCATCGCATGCGTTGTCCCTCCCATCCTGCCTGCTTTTATCTCTTTCTGCACAAAGTACATCCAGAGTACACCGCTCATGGTCAACGACGCAATGAACACCGGCATAACAATTCTTACAGATCGGCCGGAAGAGGTCGGCGCCGACAGAATCGTCAATGCAGTCGCCGGTTTTGAGCAGTACAAAAGTCCGTTAATCATCGTAGATTTCGGCACTGCCATCACCTTTGACTGTGTATCTGCTCACGGAGAATATCTGGGCGGCGCCATTGCGCCGGGGCTTGCCATATCTCTTGATGCCCTGGGCCTGCGAACAGCAAAACTTCCCAGGGTGGATATCTCCACCCCGCCGGACAAACCGATCGGAACGAATACGGTGAGCGCCATCAAATCCGGTATCCTTTACGGCTACGCC
Organism: Desulfobulbaceae bacterium; assembly: GCA_030627725.1. Classification (GTDB taxonomy): domain Bacteria; phylum Desulfobacterota; class Desulfobulbia; order Desulfobulbales; family DAOVSZ01; genus DAOVSZ01. The sequence continues at coordinate 3,167 of DAOVSZ010000185.1, read as the reverse complement.
GGCCTCGTAGACGGCCTGGTTGCTCGGCTGCGGGAAGAATTCAAGCCGACGACTCCCAAGGTCATCGCCACCGGCGGCATGGCGGAACTCATTGCGCCATATGCAGAATCGATCGAATACGTGAACCCTATGCTCACCCTTGAAGGACTGCGTCTCCTCTATGAAAAAAACAAGTGAAACATCTGCCGGACCGCTCCTGCCTCAAAGCCTTGTAAAGGGAGACACCATCGGGCTTGTTGCGCCGGCCGGACCGATTGGAGATATAGACAGGTTCCACTCCGGCATCAGGCTCATTGAAGAGTTCGGTTTTCAGGTAAAATTCGAGCGTGATATTGAGAGAAGGAAAGAGTATCTCGCCGGGTCCGACCAGCACAGACTCAAAGAGTTCCATGACCTCTGGGCGGACAATGAGGTCAAGGCAATTCTGGCGGTACGCGGCGGATACGGTTCTCTGCGTATGGTCTCATCTCTCGATATGGACCTTATCCGGCAGCACCCCAAAATGCTGATCGGATTCAGCGACATCTGCGTGCTGCTTACTGCATTCCTCAAACAGACAAACCTGGTCGGTTTTCACGGCCCGATGGTAACCACACTGCCAGGTTGCAATCGTTCTTCCATCCAGGCCTTCTTCAACGCCATAACCGGACGGGCGGCGGACCGCATTAAGCCGACCGAACTCGAAATTTTGAGCCCCGGACAGGCTGAAGGGCGGTTGTTTGGCGGCAATCTCACCACCCTTGTCCACCTCCTCGGCACACCATATGAACTCTCCTGGGACAACTCCATCCTCTTTCTTGAGGACGTCAATGAGGCCCCCTACCGAATAGACAGGATCCTGACACACTTAAAGGAAGCTGGAAAGCTGGAAAAGATTAACGGAATCATTCTGGGAAAATTTCAGGACTGCGGGGATGAAGGGATCATCTGGAACAGAATTCTGGAACTTATGGGTGAGAACAAAATACCTATATGGTCAAATTTCCCATCCGGGCACTGCGAAAACAACCAGATTCTCCCCTTAGGTATTCCGGTACAAATGGATTCCGCAAACGGCACACTCCTTTTCAGAACACCCTGGACATCTTAATCGTCAAGAAAAACAAATTGTTGCACAAAATAGGTCTTCCGGGACAAATGAAATATTCAACCCTTTATTTTTATTAACAATAAATAACAACCTTGTGATATACTATGTACGTGTTGTCCTCAATACATCCACTACCTACCATTGCAGAAAGGAAGATCAACCGATGATGCAGACAATTCTGGTCGCAGACGACAACCACGAAATGTGTAATGTTATCAAAGAGATACTGACAACGGTAGGCTACGAAGTTCTCATTGCCAACAACGGTAAAGAAGCAGTGTCCCTGTGCCGGACCAACACTATAGACCTCTTGATCACGGACATCTTCATGCCCGAACAGGACGGCCTGGAGACCATTGACACACTGCGGGACGAATTCCCTTCTATGAAATTTATTGCCATCTCGGGGGACAGCAGCATTGCGTCGGACACCTACATGAAAACAGCCGAATACATGGGGGCGTTCGATGTCTTACACAAGCCGTTTCAGATTGAAGACCTGCTTGGGGCCATCAATAAGGTGCTCCATGGAGGCAACAACTCTCCCCATCCATCCTCCACAACCAATTAGTCATAATCAGTAAATTTTTCTCTGTGATCTCTGTGTGCTCTGTGAGGGTTATTTCATGTTCACTCTTCAAAACGGTTCAGCGACACATTCTTTGTGGCATGCCGTGGATCAAAAATCCGGCCATTCATGGCAATATAAACGCCAGGCGGGAGAATCTGTACCGCTGTTATTGCACAGCCGATATTAAAAACAGCATCACTCTCTCTGAACTCTGCCGGGTACATAGAGCCTGTCAGAACAATCGTCTTTCCAGGAATTTTATCCAGCCCCTTGCCGGTCTCAGCCATGGTGTCGGTCCCATGCGTGATCACAATTCTTTTGAGCGGCTCCGACGTGACCCGCGAACGGATTAAAACGCGGTCCTCCTCTGTCATATCAAGACTGTCCTTTCTGAAGAGTGATTCCACCTCATACGCAACTACCACGTTTGACCTCTCAAGCACCCCTGCCGCCTGTGGATCTCCCACCTGGAATTCACTCTTCTGATCAAAATAGATCTTATCGATGGTACCGCCGGTTGTAAAAATTTTTATTTTCATATCCATTCACGCATCGTAACTATTCAGGTGGTGCTGAATACGTGGCCGAAACACCACCCTGTAACTGTTCAAAAGTGCCCCATCTGCGATGAAATCATCCTATGATAACTCCTTGAGCAAACTTTATAATCGGCATGATCAGCCGCGGCAGAATTCCGGTATAAAAAAGAGCAAGAAGAATAAGAAAACCAAACGGCTCAAGACGATTAAAAGAAGCGGCAAATTTCGGTGACAGAAGGCCTTTTAAAACCCGGCTGCCGTCAAGGGGTGGAATCGGCACAAGGTTAAAGACGGCAAGCATGATGTTGATCCAGATACTGGCCACAACCATCTGCAAAATGGGCATGAAAATAAAGTGAGGGACGAAACCGCCGAAAAGCACCAGTATCTTGGCAACAATACTGCTGGCGACAGCCAGCAGCAGATTAGAACCGGGACCGGCAAGCGAGACCCATATCAGGTCCCGATGAGGGTCCTTGAAATATCTCGGATCAACCGGCACAGGCTTTGCCCAGCCGATCTTCATGATAAAAAAGGCCAGAACGCCGATCGGGTCAAGATGCTTCAACGGGTTCAGGGTCAGACGCCCCAACCGGCTTGCAGTAGGATCGCCAAACTTCGTAGCCACCCAGCCATGGGAAAACTCATGAATGGTCAGGGCAAAGAGAAATGGCGGCGCATAGATCACTATCTCCTGCACCAGGGTATTGATATTCATCGGACTGTACGCACTCCTAGTTGAATCTTCAGGATTTTAAAAAAAATTGCAGACATTCTCCCTGTCTTTCATGATATAATTTTTAAAACTTATCAACCTCTCTAACATGCTGGGGATCACAGAGAAATGGTAATACATGATGAAAAAGAAGACTGCAACACTTTCCTTTGATTACATTGAGACCGTCCATCGACTTTCATTAGCTGCCGAATTCAAGGACAAAGAATCAGGCGCACATATCAAGCGGAT
>DAOVSZ010000231.1 GCA_030627725.1 Desulfobulbaceae bacterium | reverse complement strand
TGAACAAGGCGCCGGTCACCATACACAAAGACCAGTCCACGGCCGATCTCTTTGCCGCCTTTCAGGAGACCCATCTCCAAGGCTTTCCAGTGATGGCGAACGATGAAGACATCTTCGGCTTTGTCTCAATACACGACGTTGAGCGGACCATTCATGCTTTGGAAGAAAACCCGAAAAAAGAAAAAACCTCGCTAAAGGACATCAAGGTATGCGATGTCGCAACCCATGATCCGGTAACGGTTTTCCCGGACGAGCCTATCTGGTCGGCTATCTGCAAAATGGCGCCCCGGGACCTCGCACGGCTGCCTGTTGTCGCACGAAACGCCGAGCAGAAACTAGTCGGACTTATCAGCAGAAGCGATATCCTGCGGGCCTACGACATCGGGCTTATGAAAAAACAGCAGGGGCAATACATTCAGGACAGCATGACCTTGAGAAAGGTAACGAACATTGAATTCTTTGAGGCGACAGCGCCGGAGGGCTCCATTTTCGGAAAGAAAAAACTTTCAAGACTCGGCATGCCGACCGGCGCCAACGTTGTCTCGATCGAAAGGGACAACACCTTCCTCATACCAAACGGCAAGACCGTCATCAAACCAGGCGACAAACTGACAATCCTCTGTAAGAAGAAAAAAGTCCCGGAACTCCAGCAAATCTTCAAATGCCCTGAAGAATGAGTAGCAGAAAGGGAGACCCCACTACACCTGTTCTCTCTTGTAGTTTTTTTGACAGGTGTAAAAAAACCTCTTGCCTTCAGTTCAAACGATCGTTTAAAATAAACGTATAATTAAACTTTACCCCTGCCTGGATAGCTCCCTGGAATAAAGTCAATGAGTAAACCTGATACAAAACATCGCATCCTTGACGCTGCAGAACGTCTCTTTGCCGACAAGGGATATCACAACACATCGCTCAGAAATATCACATCTGCCGCCAAGGCAAACCTTGCCTCGGTCAACTACCACTTCGGGTCCAAGGAGGCCCTGATCTCCGAGGTCATGGACCGAAGGCTGGCGCCTATTAATAAGATCCGAACGGAAAGATTGAAAGCCATCCAACAGACAGCAAGAGACGCCGGCTCTCCTCCCCTGGCTGAAGAGGCATTCTGCGCCTTTATTGAACCCATGTTCACCTTCAGGGAATCGGCCCCGAACGCCCGGCACTTTATCGCACTGGTCGGCAGGTCGCTGGCTGAGCCTGACGGCACGGTCAGAAACATCTTTAAAAAACAGATCATGCCGGTTTTTCAACTGCTCTTTGAAGTGATCTCCGAGGCCCTTCCCCATATCCCGGAAAAGGTCCTTTACTGGCGGCTCCATTTTGCAATCGGCTCGGTCAGCCATACCATGCACTGTCTGTGCAGCAAACCGATGATCCATACAGAGTGCGCGCCGCCACAGGACTCAACAGAGGTGCTCAGGCTTCTTCTCCCTTTTATTACCGCCGGCATGGAGGCGCCTTTATAATGAAAACCATAACGCTCCTCTGTCTGCTGCCTCTTTTCATCCTGTTCGGGTGCGCACCGTTTGCCCCGTCTCTTGATTCGCCGCGGCAACCGGCCGGTCTTCCTGAACGGTTCTCCATCTCTTCTCACGAGGTTGCCGGCAACGAACAGTGGTGGAAGGAGTTTCAAAGCGAGGAGTTAAACCGTCTTATTGACGAGGCCATTGCGGAGAACTTCTCCGTCCGCGAGGCCTGGGCACGGCTTTCGCAGACCCGTTACGCCGCAATCAAATCCGGGGCCGACCAGTTTCCAGGGATTGATCTGAATGGCGGCAGGGCGTATAGAGTAAATAAAACCGACGACACCCCCAGAACCAGTTCGGACGAATACTCGTTCGGCATATCAGCCGGCTACGAGATCGACCTCTGGGGCCGTGTCCGGGCACAGAAGAAAAGCGCTGCATTGTTGTTTCAAGCCTCCCGGGAAGACCTGAAAACTGCCCTGATGACCGTTACCGGCCAGATTGGGGAAAACTGGACCACCCTTATTTCCAACAGAAAACAGCAAGCGCTGTTCACCACCCAGCTTGAACTCCAGAAACAACTCCTGCACCTGATCAAAATCCGTTTTCCCCTGGGCAAATCAACGGCCCTTAATATCTATCAGCAACAACAGTCAATCGAAAAGGTAGAAGCTGCGCTTATCCCACTTACAAGCAGGGAGGCGATCATCAGACGCCAACTGGCCCTCTTACTCGGCAAATCCTCACTAGATGACGAAAAAATTGCCTGCGACCAATTCCCGGCCATAAAAGAAGTCCCAGCCATCGGTCTCCCTGCCGATCTCCTGGCTGCGCGGCCCGACATCCAGGCCGCCGGTCTGCGGCTTCAATCAAGCGAATGGGACATTGCAGAGGCCCGGGCAAACAGACTTCCGGCCCTCAAATTGACCGCATCCCACACCTATTCGTCCGAGGAATTCAGCGCTCTTTTCGACAATTGGCTGCGGAACCTGGCGGCAAACCTCACCGGACCTCTCTTTGACGGCCGGGAGCGGCAGGCTGAGGTACAAAGATCACGGGCGATTACCGAAGAACGGCTTGCCGCATACGGGAAAACCGTGTTTACCGCGATCAAGGAAGTTGAAGACGCCTTAACAGAGGAGAAACAGCACGAACAGACCGTCGCGTCACTGAAAAGACAGCTAACCCTTTCCGATAACACGATCCGGGAGGCAAAAAGACGTTACTTGAACGGCAACAGCGATTTTGTAAATGTATTGAGAGAAGAACTCAATATCCTCCAGGTCCGGCAGGACCTGATTCTTGCCGAGGAAAATAGGATCATTGCCCGGATAAAACTCCATAAGGCCATTGGCGGGAGATGGGGTCTCAAGAACAATTAATAGTGAAAAGTGAAAAGTGAAAAATTATTGAGTACGATCAAAGTGACACAACTTTTCATTTTGCATTTTTAACTTTTAACTTCCCCTCTGTGCCTAGCATTTAAAAAGGTTTCCATATGACAGCAGACAACATGAACAACGACAAGTTTCCAACTGATATGCCGATCCCGAAAAGGACCTGGAAACAAAGACTCGCGGCCTTTGCCGTCATCCTGGTCATCATTGCCGTGGGCGCAAGCGTTGCCGGATACCTTATGAAAACCCGTCCAAAAGCCAAGAAAAAACCTCCTCTGAAGATGCTGACCCTGGTGACGGCGGAAACGGTCTCTCCTGTCTCGACAAACGTCACGGTCAAGGGTCTGGGCAGGATCGTTCCGGCCCGCGAAATCACCTTGCAGGCCCGTGTCTCGGGCACAGTCGAATACCTTCACCCGCAGTTCATTCCAGGCGGCATACTCACTAAGGACGAAGTCGTTGTCAGGCTCGACGCGGAAGACTACCATCTTGCCATGCAAAGCAAACAGAATGTTATGGACCAGGCCCTTGCCGATCTTCGCATAGAGGAAGGCAACCAGATCGTTGCCAGGCAGGAATGGGCCCTGATCAACCAACAGGGAGACGACATCGACAAATCGTCCATGGACCTTGCGCTCAGACAACCTCAACTCGAAAAAGTCATTGCCGCGATCAACGCGGCAAGGACCGATCTCGAACGGGCCCGGATCGACCTTGACCGGACCATTATCAAGGCGCCCTTTAATGCCATTGTGCGAGAAAAAAAGATCGATCTCGGCTCCCAGGTCTCAAGCCAGTCGGCAATCGCAGTGCTTACCGGAACCGATACCTTCTGGGCCGAAATCTCGCTCCCTGTCGACAAACTCGACTGGATTATCATGCCAAAGGGCAACACCAACGGTTCATCAGCCGGAATTTATGCAGAGGGAAACACACCGTACCACGGAAAAATAGTCAGACTCATGCCTGATATCGACCAGGATGGCCTGATGGCCCGTCTGCTGATCGCACTTAACGATCCCATGGGCATCAAAAACAATCGCGACCCTCTGCTTCTCGGCAGTTTTATCCGGGCCGAGATAACCGGGAAAAAACTTAATAACGTCTTTCGCATCCCCCGCGCCGCACTCAAGGAAGACAGTCATGTTCTCACTGTCACCGACGAAAAGACGCTTCATATCCAGCCTGTTTCAATCGCCTGGAAAAACACGGACTACGTGTTTGTGAATGAAGGCCTTCAAACCGGTGACAGGATCATCGTCTCAAGCCTCTCAGCGCCTGTAGAAGGGATGCCGCTGGCACTGCCCGACACCAATGCAAAACCGGGACGCGGAAAGATGAAAGGGAATGGCAATGAAGGACGATAACGATTACAAAAAAGGCCCCATTGCCTGGATGGCCGGAAACTCCGTTGCCGCCAATCTGGTGATGGTTTTCCTGCTTGTCGGCGGCTTTTTCTACGGCACCAGGATCAAGCAGGAGGTCTTCCCGGAATTCACCCGTGACCAGGTTGATATCTCGGTCGCCTATCCCGGCGCGAGCCCGGAGGAGGTCGAACAGGGAATCGTCCTGCCGATTGAAGAGGCGATTGGGTCCATAAACGGTATCGAAGAGATCACTTCCGTTGCCAACGAAGGAAGCGGAAGGATCACCGTGGAAGCGGTCATTGATACCGACCTGCAGCAGCTGGCAACAGACATTAAAAACGAGGTGGACAGGATCTCTTCTTTCCCGGAAGAGGCGGAAGACCCCCTTGTCATCATCCCCACTCGCAAACGCCAGGTCATAGAACTCATTGTCTACGGCAACCAGAGCCGTTCCGTGCTGCGGGAACTGACTGAGATGATCCGGGACCAACTGCTGCAGGACAAGGAAATCACCCAGGTTGAACTTCTTGGTGAACGACCGCTTGAGATGAGTATTGAAGTCCCGCAGGACACTCTCCGACGATACAACCTCAAACTCTCCGATATTGCCGCCAAGGTAAAAAGCGCATCCATCGATCTTCCAGGCGGCACGATCAAAACCAAAGGCGGTGAGATCCTTGTCCGGATGACCGAACGCCGCGACTACAAGGATGAATTCGCCCGCATTCCTGTTGTCACCGGGATAAACGGGAGCGTGGTCACTTTAGGCGAAATCGCCGAGATCAGTGACAGCTTCGAAGAGACAGACCAGTTTCTGGTGTACAACACTCTCCCGGCAATCGGCATCGATGTCTACAGGGTCGGCGACCAGACGCCGATCTCTGTCTCCGATGCTGTCCACAAACACATGGAGCGACTGCGACAGGTCCTGCCCGACGGCGTCAATG
>DAOVSZ010000218.1 GCA_030627725.1 Desulfobulbaceae bacterium | reverse complement strand
CTGCCCGAAACTCATTGATCTTCTTGCCGGTTCCGCCGACCATCTCGCTATTCCGTTTCATGCGAACAGGACGGTTGTCACCATCGAGGGCCCCAGGTTTTCCACCAAGGCGGAAAGTCATATGTTCAGGGCCTGGAATGCAGACGTGATCAATATGAGCACGGTACCTGAAGTCAATCTTGCCAGAGAAAAGAAGATGCACTACGCCTCAATAGCCATGTCAACGGACTATGACTGCTGGCATGAGAGTGAGGAGGCGGTCACCTGGGAAATGATCCTTGAGACCATGAAGAAGAATGTTGGCAGCGTTATCAATCTCTTTCTCGATGTGATACCGAAGATTAAGGACTATGAGGACGTGTGTAAGGGATAAACTGTAGCGTTCAGCTGTTAGCTGTTAGCATTTTGCTTAAAGCTAATATCTAATGGCTTTATGTTTTAACAATTATAAAAAGGAGACCAAGAGATATGCCGATTAAATCCAGAATCAGGACAGTGCCGGATTACCCCAAAAAGGGGATCATGTTCAGAGACATTACAACCCTTATCAAGGACCCGGTTGGCTTTCGACTGGTTATTGACAATTTTACGCAGAGGTATCTCTCAGATGCGATCGAGTTTGATGTTATTGTCGGAATCGAGGCACGCGGTTTTATTATCGGCGGCGCTCTTTCCTATACCCTCGGCAAGGGTTTTGCCCCGATCAGAAAGGCTGGAAAGCTGCCCTCCGAGGTCATCTCTCAGGAGTATGAGCTTGAATACGGGACCGACAAGATGGAGATCCATACCGACGCCTTTGAGAAGGGGGCAAGGATCCTGTTGATCGACGATCTGCTTGCCACCGGCGGAACCGCTCTGGCTGCCGGTGAACTGATTGAAAAAATGGGCGGCATCATTGCCGAGGCCGCATTTATCGTCAACCTGCCTGATGTCGGCGGCGAGGCCAAGATGCGGGAGAAGGGGTATGCGATTTATTGCCAGACCGAATTCGAAGGAGAATAAGGTTCTTGATTCCAGCTTTCGGATTTTAGCTTTCGGATTTTACTACACAAAGGCTCCCTGATTTTCTACCGGGGAGCCTTTGTTTTTCATTCTGACACAAGTCCTACAGTTCTTTTATAACCTCAAGAACAAGTTGTTGGAATTTTTTCTCAACTTTCGCAGTCTGTTCGATAACATCCTCCAGTATGATCGGCTTGAAGTTGTCAGGGTCGTTTATGTTGGCCACCACGGAGATTCCCAGGACCCGTAAACCAGCATGTTTTGCCACAATGACCTCCGGCACGGTTGACATGCCCACCGCGTCAGCGCCGCAACTCCGTAAGAAGCGTGTTTCTGCCGGAGTCTCTAAACTCGGGCCTGGGATTGCCGTATAGACGCCTGTAGTCACTTTGGAAATATTAAGCCTTGCCGCGCACTTTAAAGTTGTCTCGACGAGTTCCCTGTCATAGGGTTCCGAGAGGTCGGGGAACCGTGGTCCCCAGTCGTCTATATTGGGGCCGCGCAGAGGGTTGTCAGGGATAAAATTGATATGATCAGAGAGAACCATCAGCGTGCCGGGCGAAAAGGAGGGGTTCAGCCCGCCGGCTGCATTCGAAACGATACAAATTTCACTTTGCAAGAGTGAAAGGACCCTGAGAGGCAAGGTGAGTTCTTGCGCGGAATATCCCTCATAAAAATGAAACCGCCCCTGAAGAACGGCCACATCCACACCCTGCAGACGACCGAAGATCAGGTTGTTGTCGTGGGTTGGAGCAGTTGCTTCTGGGAAGTTTGGAATGTGATGATAGGGGATACGTATCGGATCCTCAATATGCTGCGTGAGACCGCCTAAGGCTGTACCCAGGATAATGATACACCTGGGATTCGTATCGATTTTTTCCTGGAGAAAGGAGAGCGCCTCTTCGACCTTGTTTTGATGGTTGATGAAAGTCATTCTCAGGAGGATTGGCCCAGAGGAAGTCTGACCACAAAGGTGGCGCCTCTGTTCGGGCTGGACCGGTAGGTCAGGACGCCGTCATGCTTTTCTTCAACTATATATTTACAGGACGGCAATCCCAGACCACTACCATTCTCTTTGGTGGTGAAATGCGGTTCGAAAATTTTCTTTCCGGCGCTCTCCAGTATGCCGCATCCATTATCAATAATATGGACCTCTGCATAATTTCCGGCCTTTTTCAGCTCAACAGCGATTGTGTCTCCCGGGTTGCTTGCCTGGGCCGCGTTCAGAATCAGGTTGACTATGACCCGCCTGATATCGAGTCGTGAAAAGAGGAAGTTAGGGACTGTATTGTCTATGGCAATGGAAATTTTTTTGTCCTGCACGTCCGGATGGACCTTCAGTTCCGATTCAATCAGGTCGAGAATCAGCGAGGAAAGTGAATCTTCCATAAGAACAGGAAGCTGCTGCAGGTGGCGCGCGTTTGCCAGCGCCTCCTCCATGAGCAGGGCAAGGTTCTGGCGGGCTTCGGTCATGTGGGCCACGGCCTTCTGCCCGACATCGCTTGTAAGCTCTCTTTTGATAACGCTCAGATATAAAAAGACCGAGAGCAGATTCTTCATATCATGGATCATGATATTGGCCTTTTCATATTCGGACGCAATCGTAACGGTGTCCTGTCTGATCCTCCGGCTCAGGGTCTTCATCATCGAGACCAGTGATTTTGGCTGTCCTGCAAGATATTTTTTGAACTGATCGGAGGTGATTTTGAGGAGACGGCACGGTTCCTGGGTCCGGACCGATGCCGAGCGCGGCTTTGTCTCAATGATGGCCATCTCTCCGACATAATCTACCGGGGTGATGATGGCAATGGTGCGGCTTTCCTTGTACACCTTGAGGGAACCCTGGAGAAGAATGTACATCTCCTCGCCCGGTTCTCCTTCGGTCAGGATGTCCTGGTTGCTTTCAAAGGTCTCTTCCGTGATCTGTTCGGCGAATTGCTTAAGTTCTTCTCCTGAAAAGGCATGGAAAAGGTCAATCTGCTCAAGACATTTGATACGTTCGGCAATATCCATCATAGATCAATACAATCCTGTAGTGAGTTGAAGAGTTACGGATTACGACGATGCCGGGAACCTTTCTATCTTTGCCTTTTTCATGAGTTTCTCAACGTGAGCCGCGATCTCTTTTTTTGCTGAATCCGCTCGTAAGTATTGTTGAATGCTCTCCTTCACATCATCAAATGCGATAGTGTCGGCAGGCTTTTTATCAACCACCTTTATCAGATGATAGCCGAACCTGGTCTCGACAATATCGCTGATTTTCCCTGGAGCCAGCGAAAATGCCGCCTCTTCAAAGGATGGCACCATTTTTTTTCTGGCAAAATATCCAAGATCACCGCCGCGCGACGCGCTTGGACACTGTGATTTCTCTTTGGCAAGCTCTGCGAAGTCTTCACCCTGCTGCAACCTTTTCTGGATGCCCTTGATCGTGCTTAATGCCTCTTCCTTCTTCTTCTCATCTGCTGTCGCATCTACGTTGATCAGGATATGACTGGCCTGCACCTGCTCAGGCTGTTTGAATTTTTCGATCGATTTGTCGTAAAAGGACTTTGCGTCTTCTTCAGTAATGGTAAGCTGTTTTATTATTTTTTCGTCAATATACTGTTTGACGGTTATTGTGATGAGCAGGTCTTTTTTCCAGGCCGCTTCAGAAAGGTTGTGTTCTTGTAACATTTTATTAAATTCTTCTTTGCCGGGATAGGAGTTTTTTATCTCCAGGTACTGTTTTTCAAGCATCTGGTCGTCAATGGCGATCCCTGACTTTCCACTTTCCAGAAAGAGCAGTCTCTGGCCAATAAGGAATTCCAGCAAGTTGGACCGGACACCGGTCACGCTTTTTTCAGGGATATTGCCACCCCTTTCTTGAACGTTTTTCTGGTAACGTTTCGTTACATAATCCAACTCGGCCATTGTAATGACCACATCGTCGACCACCGCGATTTTTTTATCAGCGGTCTTGGTCTCGGCAGCAAGTGAAACCGAATTTACAGTAAGAAACATCAACAGGGTAACAAGCATGAGCCGGGGAGTTGTTTTCCAATTCAAACGCATCATTTTCTCCATTTTCACTTCTTTGTCCACTTTTCACGAGCATCCTGCAGCCATTCTCCGGGGTTCGCCTTGCCCGCAATCTGGACAGCCCGCCGCTCTCCAACCAGTTCAACAGAGGTTCCCTGCTGCCTGGAGATGGCGGTATAGATTTTTTTGCGATCGCTGTTTTCCGCCATCACGACATCTTCTTTTTCCTTTGAACTTCCAACAAATTCCAGATACCCCCTGTTATCTTCTCCGACTACACCCTTTGATTTGAGCTCGATGATCACCGGCAGGCGTGCCTTTATGCGGTCTTTGATCCCTTCAGCAAGGACGGTAGACCAGGAAAAGAGGAGGGCTGACACAAGAAAGAACACGCTTATTCGAACCAGTTTGTATCTTTTCATATTCGTAACCCCATGATCCAAGAGATTTTTTATTTTATTTTACTTTCTTCAGCATCGATATCATCAAAAAAATCATCCAGCGCCTTGTCGACCTTCAGGTTGATGTCAATGGTGATATGAATCGGTTTAATCTCAATCGGCGCCAGTTCGTGCCTGGATTCAATCTCATGGCGCGTGCTGCAGCTGGTCAGCAGCAGGAAAAGCAGCATTGTAGACACGACCGATCTTTTTCGTATCATCCCGGCTCTCCTTGTTAATTTAGTATACGGTTGCGAGTTGCGAGTTTACGGGTACTACGGGGCAAGGGAAGTCTTTTAACCGCAACCCGCCAGTTGACTTACTGCATCCTGTCAAAAAGAGTCTGTATCTTTTCACCATATCCCAGGAGTTCATTTAAAGGAAGACGAAAGTTGACGTCTAAAAGGATGGATTGGTGAATCCCTCCCTTGGATCCGGCCTCTAGTCTTTTGAAGTATCCAAGCGACCTTTCATATCTGAAGGGTATGGGTTCTGCTGATTTTCCGTTCAGCCGCATCTTTAAGACGGCATTTTCCCCCTCGGTCAAAAGCGCCAGCTTCACCCAGCTGTATTTGAAGTCTTTCAATGCCTCACCTGCAAAATCAAGTTGTGAATATTGTGGGCTTCCCGGTGGAAGTCCGGCCTTCAGGTAGTCGGTTCCCGGAATACGGATCGTTCCTTCGACCCCTGGTGTGGAGTAGAGGAAGGCATCTTCAAACCGGATCCGGCCGTTTTCATAGAAAACAGGAATACGGCCGTTTACCGTGCCGCCGCCCTCGGCGTTTTCTATGCCGAACTGTTCGAGAATCTCAGCCAGGTTCAACCGATCACAGAAGAGGACAATGTTATAGTCGGATCTGTCTGTTGAAAAACGTGTCGCATGGGTAGAGACAGTGCCGCCGCACCATTGAAACCGGTTCTTT
>DAOVSZ010000059.1 GCA_030627725.1 Desulfobulbaceae bacterium | reverse complement strand
CTTGAGCCCGGAGCCTGTTGTTACAATATAATTTTTTCGTGTGCTTTCGTGGATTTCGTGGCCATTAATAATTCTTAAAGGATTTTTTCATGCAGAAACATATACGGATCGGAACCAGGGGCAGTCTGTTGGCAGTGACCCAGAGCACCTGGATCAAGGGCCTTCTGGAAGAGCATTATCCTGATGTGACAGTGGAGCTGGTCAAGATCGTGACCAAGGGGGACAAGATTCTTGATGTCCCATTGGCCAAGGTGGGCGGCAAGGGTCTTTTTGTCAAAGAGATCGAGGATGCGATGATCAGAGAAGAAGTCGATATTGCGGTCCACAGCATGAAGGATGTGCCGACCGAACTGCCGGATGAGCTTCATCTCGGCATCATCACCAAACGCGAGGACCCTCGGGATGCCTTTGTCTCAAGCAAGTACGCATCGATTGCAGAGTTGCCAAAGGGCGCTAAGGTCGGTACCAGCAGCTTGAGAAGAAAGTCGCAGCTGGCAAATCTGAGGTCCGATCTGGTGATTGAAGATCTGCGGGGGAATATGGATACGCGGCTCAGAAAACTTGACGAAGGACAGTACGATGCGATTATCCTGGCCACGGCCGGCCTCAACCGTCTCGGTATGGCTGACAGGATTACATCCTATTTTTCACCTGAAGAGATGCTGCCGGCAATTGCTCAGGGCGCGGTGGGGATTGAACTGCGCAAAAAGGACAAGGACCTGCTTGAAGCCCTGCGTGTTCTGGAAGATGAGGAGACGACAATTACGGTAAGAGCGGAACGGGCCTTTTTGAAACGGCTTGAAGGCGGCTGCCAGGTGCCGATAGGCGGTTTTGCAAAGAGAGTTGACGGAAAAGTTTCCTTTACAGGTCTTATTGCCTCGGTTGACGGCAACCGGATTTTGAAAGAGACCGATATTGCGGACACGGCCGATGCCGAAAAGCTGGGAACGGAAACAGCGGAAAAACTCCTTGCCGCAGGCGGTAAAGAGATACTCGATGAGGTGTATGAGGCAGCGCAGTAAGCCTTTTTTACCTGAAAGTACAATAAAAGAAAGAATCTGATGGATATGAAAACTGAACAGGCAATTGATAAAGGGAAAAAAGGAAAGGTCTACCTGGTTGGGGCAGGCCCGGGCGATCCGACCCTTATTACGATTAAAGGCAAACAGTTTATTGAGAAGGCGGAAGTCGTTATTTACGATTATCTTGCCAGTAAAAAGCTCTTGAAGTTTGCGCCGGCAGATGCGGAATTTATCTATGCCGGGAAGAAGGGCGGAGTCAAGCATACCCACACCCAGGAGGAGATCAATCAGATGCTGATTGACAGGGCGAACTCCGGTAAAATCGTGGTGCGGCTTAAAGGCGGCGACCCCTTTATCTTCGGTCGTGGCGGCGAGGAGATAGAAGAGCTTGTCAAGGCCGGTCTTCCCTTTGAGGTGGTTCCCGGCGTCACATCGGCAACAGCAGCCGCAACTTATGCCGGGGTGCCGATTACTCATCGCGGTTATACCTCTTCGGTCGCTTTTGTGACCGGGCATGAGGACCCGACCAAGGAAACGACCAATATTGACTGGGAGAAGATAGCGACCGGCATAGGAACGCTGGTGTTCTACATGGGGATTAAAAACCTGCCGTCAATCACCGAGAAACTCATCCGGAATGGCCGTGACCCAAAGACCCCTGTTGTGGTTGTCCGCTGGGCATCAACGCCGGAGCAGAAATCCGTTGACGGAACGCTGGAAAATATCGCCGATATAGTCCGCCGGGAGGACATCAAGCCGCCGGCGCTCGTTGTCGTGGGCGAGGTGGTGAGCCTGCGCAAGAAGATCAACTGGTTTGAAAAGAGGGCATTGTTCGGAAAGCGTATCATGGTGACCAGGACCCGTGAGCAGGCAAGCGACCTGGTTGCCGGGCTTGAAGAGATGGGGGCGAACTGCATCGAGTGGGCCACCATATCCATTGTGCCGCCGGATTCCTGGGAGGCCCTTGATCAGGAGCTGGCGCAACTGGACACATTTGACTGGATACTCTTTACGAGTATCAACGCCATAACCTGTTTTTTCGACCGGCTGCGCGAAAAAGATATGGATGCGCGGGACCTGAAAGGGCCCCGGATCGGAGCTGTCGGCGCCACAACGGCCGAGGTGCTGCAGTCCTATGGCATCAGGGCGGACCTTCTTCCTGAAAAATTTACCGGCGAGGGGCTGGCGGAAGCCTTGCTTGAAAAAGGTGTCACGGGCGACAAAATCCTTCTGCCCAGGGCGCTCAAGGCCCGGGAGGTATTGCCGGAAAAACTCACGACAGCAGGCGCGGAGGTTGTGGTTGCGCCGGTCTACCAGAACGTGCGGCCAAAGACACAGAAGGCAGAGCTTCGCAGGCAGTTCGAAGAAAAGAAGGTAGATCTGATCACCTTTACGAGCTCATCCACAGTGACCAATTTTCTGCATATGCTGCATGCTGAAAGCGATGAGGAGCTCAAGATGCTGATGAACGGGGTTGTTGTCGCCTCAATCGGCCCGGTAACAACTAAGACGGCAAAAGAAAACGGCCTTGATGTCCACATCCAGCCGGAGACCTATACGATTCCTGCCTTGATTGAGAGCATTCTTTCGTACTACTGAAATATACTCAAGATACTCCTTCCCTCATCCGCGACCAGTTTCCGGATATTTTTGATCAGGGTCCTGAATTTTTTTTCGTCAAGATCAAAACCGTTCTGGACAATGTATTTCATCGCCTTTGACTTGCAGAAGCTGGTAACGTCTATCTTTTTTTCCTCTTCCATGCAGGGATATCCGACAATCTTTGCGAGAATATTTGCCAGGTAGACGATGATCGAACTTGTGGTATGATTCTTGTCCTGCCACGGGGCATGATGATAAAAGACGAGCATGGTCACACTCTCCGGAAAGTTCCACTGTTGCATGATCTTTGCCGCTATCTGATAATGGGTTGCCCCGAGGACCCTTTTCTCCACCATGCTGAAACTCTCATGCTCTTCCCTGATCGTATCGATTATGGTGATGAACTCATCGTGGAAGTAGCGGTCAAAGATGATTTTTCCCATATCGTGAATCAGGGCGGCAAGGAAAAGGCCGTCTTCTCCTCCTGTTTTAAAGTGAAGAGAAAGATGTTTTGCGATCTGGCTGCAGATAATGGAGTGATGCCAGAAACGTTTTCTGTCAAGCGAGTGGGTTTCCGGGGTGGAAAAGAAATGGTGTATGGAGGACGCCATCAGCATGGCCTTTACCTCCGAGATGCCTAGAATCGCTATGGCGTGATCAATCGAACTTATCTTGCTCAAGGTGCCGTAGAAGGGGGAGTTGGCAATCTTGAGCAGGTTGGCGGCAAGCGCCATGTCCTTTTCAATGACCTCGGCAATCTTTTTGAGCGGGACCTCATCGTCTTCCAGAAGGGTCATGATATGCCGCGAGACTATGGGAAGCGTGGGTATCTGCTCAATCTTCCGGATTATTTTCTCTATCTTATCCACCTTACTTATCCCTTTTTTTCAGAAAGGCTTCGAAGTCCAGGAGGATTTTCTCTTCGTGCTCAGGTCGTCTCGCGTTCTTTTCAATCGCGGAACGGATAAGCTGCAGCTCCACTGAAATGGAAGCGATCCCTTCCGAGAGCATTTCCATTATAGGGATGAGCGAGTGTTCGATCGCGAGGCTCTCCGGAGTTGCCTGATCTTTGTGGATGGCAGGCGGATAGTCTGTTTTGGCATCAGCTTTTGCAGGCAGTCTCTGTTCAGAAGGAGGCGGGCTTTCTTTCTCCGGGGGCGGGGGCGTTTCCATCTCTTTTTCTGCCGGTTCAGGCTGTGCGGGCGGAGGCGTTGGGATTGAAATCTTTTCTTTTTGGAGAGTCTTAATGGGGGTTTTGAAGAAAGAGAGACACTTCTGCCAGAATGAGGAGATATGGTCCTCTTCTAATGGAGTTGTCGTCTCCCGCAGCAGACGTTCGCCTAATTTTTTGATGCATTTTGAAGCGATTGACTCAGGCCAGAGATGTATGAAAGGGTCCTGTCGTCTGACTGCCTCTGTTACCTTTTGATCACTGTACACCGGTCCTAAAGGGGCGATTGAGACATCCAGATATTTTGTAACCGCAGCCTTGAATTTACTGAAGACCTGCTTGGCGGTGGCAGGATTCTTGATATTGTTGACAATGATCTTTGCGGTCCCGGAAAATCCATTTGCCCCCAGCACCTTCAAGAGAGAATAGGCGTCAGTGAGGGAGGTCGGTTCATCTGTAATGATAACAAACACCTCTGATGTAGAGAGGCAGAAGGAGATGACGTTTTCCGAGATGCCGGCTGAGGTGTCGAAGATCAGAAAATCGTAACGTGAAAGTGCGGAAAGGGATTGGATAAGTTTGTGGGTCTGTGGTTTGCTCAAGTTAGCGAGTTCTTCAACCCCCGAACTTCCAGGCAGAATATCGATTCCTCTTTCGTGGAGGATGATATCCTCAAGTTCAATGTTGCTGAAAATAAGATCGCTTATGGTGTATTTCGGGTAGATGCCGAGAAGGATATTGATGTTCGCCAGTCCAAGATCGGCGTCAAAGAGGCAGACCTTGTGGCCCAGGCTTGCAAGATGAAGCGCAAGGTTCAGGCTGATGCTCGTCTTTCCCACCCCGCCTTTGCCGCTTGTTATGGTGATCGTTCTGCTCATAGTTTTTCCGTTATCGGTCAGTCTGCCGGGATCCCGGAAATTTCCAGTCTGCCGTTTCTTTCTTCAATGTGAAAGATCACCCGTGAACAGTTTCTGTTTTCACGAATGTCATGGAAGCTTTCATGTAAAAAATCGCTGAAAATTTTACGGTCGATTGTCATGTTATGACCTGCCTGTACGGCGAGCGATGTAAATCGTGAATGCATGGTGTCGATAAGTGACTCTTCGGCTGAAGGGTCGGACAGCGTAAATCGGTATGGCCCGATTGTCTCGCCAACCCCGGTTTTGCCGACCGGCAAGGCGAAGGGGCTGTGTTTTCGGCGGAAAAGATTGATCATGTCGCTCGGGATAATGCGGAGAATTTCACCAAGGGTTGTGTTGTTCAGTTTTGAAAGTCCGTCATCGAGCATGCTCAGCATGCCGTCCTTGATCGCAAGGCGTTTCAGTTCATCAATATCAGCGTTCTCGTTAATGGCTGTAACGTTCTGCGGCTGATAGATCTCAGAGAGCAGCGTCCGGCCGTTGAATCCCGAAAATCCGCATTCACTGCAGCCGGAGCCTTTGTAGAATTTTTTATTCGCCGGGTATTCGTCAAAGAGCAGGGACCATTCTTCCTCTTCCGGGACGTAGTCCTTGATGCAGGAGAGGCAGATTCTCCTGATCAGCCTCTGTGCCAAGACGCAGGAGACGCTCGCGGTTATCTGGGCCCGGTCGATGCCAAGATCAAGGAGTCTGGAAATGGAACTGATAGAATCGTTGGTATGCAGGGTGGAGAGAACGAGGTGACCGGTCTGGGCAGCGTCAAAGCCGATTTTTGCCGTTTCAGGGTCCCTTATCTCGCCGACAAGAATGACATCCGGATCAAGCCTGAGAAAAGACCGCAACAGACGGGCAAAGGTAAGGTCGATTTTCGGGTTGATCTGGGTCTGCATGATTCCCGGGAAACTGAATTCGATCGGGTCTTCGGCAGTGATGATCTTGAGGTTCGGGTTGTAGAGATACTGCAGGGCGCCATAGAGGGTGGAGCTTTTGCCGCTGCCGGTCGGACCGGTGACCAGGATCATGCCTGCCGAACTTTTCAGATATCTTTTGAACGGATGAAGGACATGGGGTGAATGATCGAGATTCTCGAGACCTATATTTGCATTTCTGGGGTCGAGGATGCGGATGGTGACGTTTTCGCCCGCAATTGCCCTGCAGGTGGCAACCCTGAAGTCAAGGTCGTATTTTTCGCCGGACGTCTTGTCAAAATAGTTGATCCGGAAGACGCCGTCCTGTGGTATGCGTTTTTCCGCTATGTCAAGATTGGAAAGGATCTTGATCCGGGAGACGATTGAGCGCGCCTTCTGCATGAGCCGCTTGTTGAGCCACTTGGCGGAATTGTTGCGCAGCACACCGTCGATTCTGTAGCGGAGCTTGACCCCGGACCTGTCTTGTTCGATATGGATGTCGCTCGCCTTGTTGACGATGCCGTACTTGATGATATAGTTGACGATCTCCTCGGCCTCAATGTCCTGGTCGCCGTATATGGGCGCATCCCGGTTTGTTTCAATGTCCTCATCCAGCTCAATCTGCATGAAGTCGGTCTCGGGGGCACGGGCGTCTGTGTCTGCAAGCTCTCTCTCTTCCGAGAGCATCATGCCGTTTAATCGTTTGCTGTACAGAATTTCAAACAGCTCGCTGAACTTCTTTTCGCTGATCAGGACGCAGAGTATGTTGAGGTTGGAATAAAGGTCTTTGAGTTCCCGGGCAAGGTGGATTTTTTCAGGCTTGCAGAAGGCAAGTTTCAGGTCTTTTCCCTTGAGCGAGAGGGGGAGCATCAGGTTTTTTTCTGAAAACTTCTGGCTGATTATACCGGATAGTTTCCGTTTGTTGGCGTCTGTATAGACAAATCCATCCAGATATTCAAAAGGGATGTTGGCCTGCCGGGAAAGGGCCTCCCGCAAGTGGTCCGCGGTAATTGCTTTTTTCCGGAGCAGGATATCCCCTAATGTGTCCGTGCTGTGCTGCTGTTCCTGAAGGGCTTCGTTCAACTGGGTCTGCTTCAGAAAACCCAGCCTGACGAGCTGGTCGCCGAGCCGTATCTCCTTCTTGTACTTGTTGAGTGCGTATGAGAGATCAAGCGGGGTGATCGTGTTCTCTTCACAGAGAATTTCTCCGATGGCCCGCGGGGTATTCTGGACCTTTAAGGCATGATTAAGATCCTCTTGCGAAATAAGGTTAAGCTTGATCGCAAGTTCTCCTATGCGATGACCGTTTATCTGGGTCTTTAAAATCTCCTTTAGGTCGGAAGTCGAGAGAAAGCCATCCTTTACGAGCAACTCACCGATCATCTGCCCTTTGGTCTGTTTGCTTATTACCTTGTCCATCTGGTCAGCGGTTATGAAGCCCCTTTCAATTGCCAGGACGCCGACTTCTTTTTTCAGATAAGGATGTTTCAGGATCTTGTTGAGGTCGGTCTGAGAGATCCTTTTCGTTTCAATAAGGATATTGCCGAGGGAAGATTGAGAGAGCCGGATATCTTTCCGCTGGATCGCCAGGGCCTGGATAAGGTCCTCATGTTTGATGAATCCTTCCTTGATAAGGATTTCACCGATCCTGAGGTCCCCGGTGTCTTTTTTCGCATCAGGGATGGACGGTTTCTTGAGAGGTGTGATTTTGTTCATTCTGAAAATAAGTATATTTTTTCGATGGTAACAACAATAAGATTGTGAATAACTAATTCATTGATCCTCTTATCACACTGTAAGTGTTCAGCAGTGCCTCAGATGTGCGCTAGCAGGCTGGCGAACTATAGTTGGCCTATGTGAACCAGCCTGATCGCGTGCAGCTGGGGTGCTGCTGGACAGTTACATAATATCATTTTGCCGTTACAGCAGGCAAGCGATATTAGAATTTGTCAGAATAGGGAAAAGGATTCGAGCAGATTCTGCATCTCCGGATGAATATGGGAATTTGTTGCTACAATTTCAGGGAGATATGGGGTATAGGTGTTGCCGCGAAAGTCCGAAACCCGACCTCCTGCCTCTTCCACCAGGAGAATCCCGGCTGCCGTGTCCCAAGGTTTTAATTTTATCTCCCAGAACCCGTCCAGACGGCCGCATGCAACATAAGCCAGATCAAGGGCTGCCGCACCTGCCCGGCGTACGCCTCGCGATCTGACAAGAAGCCTTTCAAGGGAGGCAAGGACCGGTCCGGGATGCTGCTGGACGTCATAGGGAAATCCTGTGGCGAGCAGGGAGTCCTTAAGCAGAGCCGCCTCTGATACCCTGATTCGTTCGTTGTTCAGCCAGGCGCCGGAACCGGAACAGGCGCAGAAAAACTCGTCAAAAATAGGATTATAAATGACACCGGCCTGTGTTCTTCCCTGATCACTGAAGGCAATGGAGACGGCAAACCATGGAAACCCGTGGGCAAAATTTGTCGTGCCGTCTAATGGGTCGATGATCCAGACAGGGCCTGTTGTTTTTTTGTCGTATGAGGAATGCGTCTCTTCAGAAAGAATATCAATACCCGGTTGAGAGTCGTTCAGGGCGGAAAGGATGATCTCTTCAGATGCGGTATCAGCTTCAGTGACAAGATCGATCGCTCCCTTCTGCTTGATGGTATGCGGTTTCCCATAGAGGTTTCTGATTGCCTCACCAGCCTTCAGGGCGGCCACGCCTGCGCATTTCAGCATTTCTGCAAGGGAAGTGTTGGGTGTGTTTTTGAAGCATTCTTCGAAGCTGTGCATTTTTTCTTCCTTTCTTGTCTGCCTGAGGTTTCCCTGGTATTCTTAGTATAGATCGGAACGAATGAAAATAAAATTAAAAATGGAGTGTTGATCGTGAAGATATTTTTCCCTTTTTCATTGGTCCTGCAATGTGTGCTCCTGGTCTTTTTTTCGGGAGTCACCACCCCTGCCTCTGCCGGAGAGAGGTCCGTTCCTCCGGTTGCGGGAGATTTGATGACGTTACAACAGGATGCCAATCTCAGAGAGGGACCGGGTATTCAAAAGGCTGTGATCGTATCGCTTCGGAAAGGGACTGAGGTGGTTGAAATGAAGCAGAAATTCGGCTGGAGTCAGGTTGATATACCGGCCAAGGGGATTTCGGGATGGATTCATTCTTCACTGCTTGCGGAAAAAAAAGTCGGAAAACAGGCTGCGCCAAAGGACGATTCTGCAAAACCGGCGGACAGGCCCCAAAAAAAGAACAGGATGGATTCCGTTCATAACACTATCAGGCTTGGAGTGATAGATGTCCAGCAGATTATCGAGCACTCATTAAAGGGAAAGGAACTCAGAGCGCAGTATAAGGAACAAGCGGCACAAGATCCATCCGACGCCTCGGATATGGAGCAGGAGTTGATTACTGAAATCCTCTATGACGTCAAAGAGATTGTTGAGGCATATGCAGAGGAAAAGGGATTTACGCATGTGCTCAATCGGAATGCGGGCGGACTTGTGTTTGTTGAGAAGAGCTTTGATATAACTTCCGAGGTAATAGAGAGATATGACAGGAGCTTCCGGAGGAATTAATGAAGGAAGCATGCGAGGTTTGCGGCGGTTCCGGGCAGATCAGTTTCTTTAAGGGGGTGAGCAGATTTCTCCTTTCCTGTGAAGAGTGTCCCGAATGCGCCGGTCTCGGGTATAAACTCCCTGCGGATGAAGAGGCGGATAAAAAACAAAAGAAGAAGGGGAGGAAACGATCTCGGAAAAAGGGAAAACAGAAAGAGATTTGATGCGTGATGTCTCTATTGCCTTTGAGCAGTTTCAGGAGTTTGTGCTTCAGAAAAATCAGTCCGGTTGGACCTGAGAGGAAAAGAAGAATCTGTTTGAGGTCGTTTATGTGTTACAAACGAAGATGAGAAAACTGGCTGGGGGATAGGGATTCGAACCCCAACAGGCAGAGTCAGAGTCTGCTGTCCTACCATTAGACGATCCCCCAGCATTAAGAGTTCGAGAGCCAATCAAGTTATAAAAAACAGGGGTATCTGTCAAGAGAAATTACGGTAACTGTTCAGTCCCCCATAAACGTTCAGAAGTGCCGTAGATGTGTGCAAGCAGGACTGACGAGCTATAGTAGTCCTATGCCGGCAGTCCTGATCGCATGCAGATGCGGTGCTTCTGGACGTTTATAAATTACGAGATGATGACGCCGGCATAGCCGACTACCTGGCTGGTGTCGCCGCTGACCGCCCCGGAATCCGTGTAGCGGACAAGGTCTGCACTGGTTGCGCCCAGTTTTTTTGCCGCAATAAGGGCAATCGTTGTCGGCATCACCCCGCACATTGTGATGTTGTTTGAAAGGACCGTCTTGTACAGCCCTTCCGGATCCATGGCCTTTATCTCTTTCAAGGCCATCTGGTCTTTTCTGGTTGCGGACTGGCGTGATTCGTAATGGGTCATGTCAGTGCTGGCAACGATCAATACCGGTTTTTTATAGTTCCTGATCGCTTCCGCGATTGCCTCGCCAACCTCAACACATGTCTGATAAGAGACGTGTGAGATGACGATGGGGGCAAGGCTCAGGTTCTTTTGAAAGTACTGCAGAAACGGGACCTGGACTTCCAGAGAGTGTTCGGAAAGGTGTGCCGTATCATCTTCTGTTACGGCGTCTGACAGAGAGGCTATTTTTTTACTCAGTTTCCGGTTGATAGGGACAGTGCCGTGCGGCATGTCCCATTCCCCTTTGAGCATCAACGCAACCGGCGCGCCGCGTCCGTGATGGTTGGGGCCCATGAGCACAACATCCTCAGGAATCGAGACCTTGGCCAAGGTCTCTCCGGCAACAGAGCCGGAATAGATATATCCGGCATGCGGTGAGCAGACCGCCAGGGCCTTTTTTTTGTCGGAATCAGCAACAACTGGTATCAGTTGAGTCAGGGTGTCGTTAAGGGTCAGCGGGTCGCCGGGATAAAACTGATTGGCAACAACAGGGGATCTTTTCATATTCCGGACCTCGTATAATCTGTCATGAAATCTTACCGCCGCAAGCAGAATAACCTCTGAACCTAGAATCTGGAAACCATGGCCGTCAAGCCATATGTTCAAGCCTCTAGATATGTTCAAGTTATATGGTTTTTGACAGAAAATACAAGTTTTTTATAGCTGGTCCATATGAAAAATCTCGTCTTGGACAGCCTCCTAAAAACTCATGAACAGCCGGAGCAGGAGGAGAGAGGCGATGGAGAGTGTGAGCGTCCTCTTGTGCTTGATGTAAAGCAGAAGGCTTTTGCAGCGGGGAGACAGCGATGTGGGTTCTTTACCAACTAAGGGCATTTCACCGTCTGAGGGTGCGAATAAGATCCTGGAGAAGATGCAGGGCCTGGTGAGGCTGTAATGACATTAAAAATGTCTTTTCTTCCGCGGAAAAGTGAAGAGGTCTGTCGTTTTTCCGTCCGGATGAAGAGCGTCTCGTCGAGCGTTTAATTCTGGATGCCAGTTCCCTTGTCAGATGCAGAAAGACAGCACGGTCATCGCGCATCTTTTTAAGAAGAGAATGTTTATTAATGCGCAGGAGGCAGGTGCGCCTGGTAGTTCTGACGGTTGAATGTCTTTT
>DAOVSZ010000249.1 GCA_030627725.1 Desulfobulbaceae bacterium | reverse complement strand
TCCGGAGAAGATGACGTTATTGACCTCGGTTTTGAGGACTATCTCTATGGAGACGGTCTGGTTGTCATTGAATGGCCGGACCGGCTCGGCGCCCTGATGCCTGACAACCGCCTTGCCATTGAGCTTACGATGACATCGGAATCGCCCCGACCCGCAGCTTCTACTCCACATGGTAAAAAACAAGTTGATAAGATAACTGAAATCGTGTTTCTTTCAACAACAGAGACCTGATGACTTTTCTACAAGGAGACAATAATGAAAATCAAAACATTCCACCCTGCCTTCTACCTCCTGCTGCTTGCCGTTCTGACTCTTGCCGGCTGCGTCACCTACGAAGGGGACCTGTGGAAAGGAGAACTTACCGGTGATATGACTGGTGAGATGAAGATGTATCTTGACCGAAGTGAGACCGAGGAGGATTCCTTTGCGGTTGCAGGTACTTTTTTTGGTAAGTTCAACAATGTCAAAGGGGTGGGGGATGCCGACGTAATGCTCAGCCTCAAAGGCGAGATCCGGAATGGCATAATCAGTGCGCAGCTGTTCGGATCCGGCTCTTCCGAGTCAGCCGGCGGCAGCGACAGGCTGACAGGAGAGATGATTGGAACCATGTCCAAGACCCAGGCCTTTGGGACCTGGAATCTCAAAGCAGTGAAGCATCACTTTCAATTCAACGGCGACTGGAGTGTGGAACTTCAGGAAACAGTCCCTGAATAATGACAACCTCATATCAAGTGCAGGAGGATGAAAAATGACACAAAAGGTATCCGTCTTTTTCTCAATCATGACAGGGGTCCTCATCCTCCTTATTCTTGCCGGCCCGGGAACCACCTCTGCTTCACACCTTACTGACGGCCAGAAATACTTTTTTAAGGGAAAATATGAAAAGGCCCTGAAATCCTTTGAAAAGGCGTTGAAGAAACAGCCCGACCATCCGATAACCAACTACTTCCTGGGGACGACCAATTACGAACTTCACCAATACAACGAAGCGAAACAGTACCTGGAAAAGGTTGTTCAACTCAAGCCCGACTATGAACTTGCCCGTCTGCAACTGGCAAGAAGCTGTTATAAGACCGGGGACTATGCATGGGCAAGCGTCCATCTGCTGCACCTGAAGGACATCCAGACCAAGGAATTCAAAAAGAAAGATTTTGCCATGATCCAGGCAGTGAAAGAGTGGGAAGAAAAATCCGCAAAGTCAGTTCAGGCAGCTGAAAAGGCAAAGACGGAAATCTCCCAGCAGAAAGACCTGACCCCTCCCGAGATCATTATCACGTCCCCGCCAAAGACCCGCGGCCTGCAGATTGTCAACAAGTCTACCGGGGTCCTCATCAAAGGAAAGGTAAAAGACCAGTCGCCGCTTCGCTGGGTAAAAATTAACGGCGAAAATGTCGAACTCGACGACAAGGGAAACTTCTCAAAGAACTATTTTCTCTCCATCGGCAAGAACGCGGTCAAAATTGTTGCCTGCGACATCTTCATGAATACATCCGAAGCGTCCTTTCAGGTTGAAAAAAGGCTCGACAAAGAGCAGTTTTCCTGGGCCCAGGACGCCGTTGCCACCGCAGCTAAACGGCCTGAAATGTTCGCTCTCATCATAGGCATCGGAAACTACAAGGACACAAATATCCCGCCGCTCGATTATACGGTCAACGATGCACGCGGCATGTACACTCTCCTGACCGACCCGGAACACGGTTATTTCAAGGAAGAAAATGTCAGACTGCTGGTAGATAAACAGGCCACCACCAAAAACATCACAAAAACTCTCGGCATCTGGCTCAAAGAAAGCGTCAGCGCTGATGACACGGTCCTGCTCTACTTTGCCGGACACGGCGCACCGGAGGCAGGAAACACCTACTGGGTCACGTATGATTCCGACATCAACGATCTCTACAACACAGGGATCAGCAACGACAAGCTCTCCTCGCTTTTAAAATCGATCCCGTCCAAAACCGTTCTCTGCTTTCTCGATTCCTGCTACAGCGCCGCAACCGTCAACAGGGGATGGCACACACGAAGCCTGGTTGAAAAAGACCCGTTTAAGGAATTCAAGGGAGAAGGAAGGGTCGTGATAACGTCTTCAAGCGGCAAACAGAAATCCTTAGAGAGCAAGGAGCACGGCCACGGCGTCTTTACCTACTATCTCATAGAAGGACTCAAAGGAAAGGCGGACCAGGACAATGACGGCTATATCATCCTTGACGAGGTGTGGGATTACGTCAAGTTCAACGTCAAGAACACAGCAAGCGGCTTCGGCTACCACCAGACCCCGATCATAGACGGCCGCCACAGCGCCGGCATCCTGCTGTCGCATTGGAATTGATCATCTGCTATCCTTCACGTGACTCCGAGGCTTTTCGACGCGATTTCGTATACATCCTTTGAGAGTCCATCTGTTTGCATAATCCTCTCAAGTTGCGTGCGCATCAAGCCCTGCCGCTTCCGGTCATATTTCCGCCAGCGGCTCATGCTTCCAAGGAGCCGTGCTGCAATCTGGGGATTTAAGCTGTTCAGTTCAATGACGTTGTCTGCAAGAAATTGATACCCTGCGCCGGTCTCATCATGAAAGCAGACCGGATTGCCGCTGCAGAAGGCGCCGATCAGCGAGCGTACCTTGTTGGGGTTCTTGATGGAGAAGGCGTTGTGCCCCATCAGTCGTTTTACCTCCTCCAGGGTCCTGGAAAGCGGCGCTGTTGCCTGGACCGCAAACCATTTATCCATGACCAGAACATTATCGCCCCACTTTTGGCTGAAGAGAGCCAGGGCCTCGGCCCGATAGGGATTTTCATTGTGCGCCAGTTCAGTCAACGCCCCCATGGTATCGGTCATGTTGTCCGCCTCACTGAACTGACTGAAACACATTGCATGCACGGAATCTTCAGAGAGCGTCATGAGATAGGAAAGGCAGATATTTTTCAACCGCCGCCCGCCTGCTGCGTGAGCATCAAACCGGTATGGCCCTTTTGCGATATTCTCCCTGTACACTGAGAGGAAAAGATCGCGCAGTTCACCGGCAAGCCGTTTTTTGACGAATTGACGGGCCTCATGGATGGCAAGAACATCAATCACCTTCATCTGCTCGGCCAGGTATTTTTCCGCCGGCAGAGTCAGAAGCTGGGTCATAAATGTCTTGTCGGACACTCCCGTATTCAAAAGGACAGCCCTGAAGGCAGAGAGAAAGACATCATCAAGCAACAGCTTCCCGCCCTTCTGAAATCCGTCTATCAATCGAAGGATAATCCGCACCCCAAGACGTTGTCCCGCCTCCCAGCGGTTAAACGGATCAGAGTCATTGGCGAGTAAGAAGGCAAGTTCGTTATCGGAATAGTCAAAATCAAGAATCACAGGCGCTGAAAAAGTACGCAGCAGGGATGGAACGGGCGGCTCCGGCACATCGTCAAAAGAATACACCTCTTCATCTTCCGCCAAGGTCAGCAGTACGCTTCGCGCCCCGGATTCATGCGCCATTCCGACTGGTTTCAGCTCCATATCATTTCCACTGGAATCGAGCAGCCCGGCTTCAATCGGAACAAGAAATGGTTTTTTCTCCTTTTGCCCCGGGGTTTCAGGGCACTCCTGTTTGACGGTCAAGGTATATCGTTGTTTTTCTCGATCATACACACCCGAGACTGTCAACCTGGGCGTCCCTGCCTGTGAATACCAGAGGTCGAACTGCGAGAGATCCACTCCGCCCGCCTCTTCCATGGCATTTATAAAATCATCGGTTGTCGCCGCATGACCGTCATGCTTTTCAAGATACAGGGCAACTCCTTTTAAAAAGGCCTCTTGCCCGAGAATCGTCTGCAGCATGCGAATGACCTCAGCGCCCTTTTCATAGACCGTGACCGTATAAAAATTGTTGATCTCAATATAGGATGCAGGCCGGACCGGATGCGCCATCGGACCGGAATCCTCAGGAAACTGAAAATTCCTCAACTGGCTGACATCGTGGATCCTTTTCACGGCCCTTGAATGCATATCAGAAGAAAACTCCTGGTCCCTGAAAACCGTCAACCCCTCTTTCAAGCTCAACTGAAACCAATCGCGGCAGGTGACCCGGTTCCCTGTCCAGTTATGAAAATACTCATGCGCAATGACCCCTTCAATCCCCTCGTAGTCGTTATCGGTAGCGGTCTCCTGCCTTGCCAGCACATATTTCGAGTTGAAGACATTCAACCCCTTATTCTCCATAGCGCCCATATTGAAGTCATCCACGGCAACGATCATGTACTGGTCAAGATCATATTCCAGGCCATACACCTCTTCGTCCCAACGCATTGCCTTTTTCAAAGAACGCATGGCATGTCCGCATTTCTCTTTGTTGTGATGCTGGACATAAATCTCAAGCGAAACCTCGCGGCTGGAAGCGGTGACGAAATAATCTTTTATACACGCAAGGTCTCCAGCAACCAGCGCAAAGAGATACGACGGTTTGGCAAACGGGTCCTCCCATCTGGAAAGATGCCGATTGTCATCAAGCATCTTTGTCTCAACCAGATTTCCGTTTGAGAGCATCACGGGAAATTTCTCTTTATCGCCGATAATAGTTGTTGTATACCGGGTCATGATATCCGGCCGGTCGAGAAAATAGGTAATCTTTCTGAACCCTTCTGCCTCGCACTGGGTACAGAAATTTCCACTGGAACGGTACAGTCCTTCAAGCGATGTATTTTCCTGCGGCCGCAGACGCGTCTCAATTTCCAGAACAAAAGAGTCTGGAGGATGAAAGAGAGTCAGAGTCCCGTCATCGGCGGTATAGT
>DAOVSZ010000115.1 GCA_030627725.1 Desulfobulbaceae bacterium | reverse complement strand
ATTTCAGCAGGTTCCAGGTGGTTCCTGAGGGCAAGAATGTGTCGGCGCAGGGTCTGTCGTCTGGTCTGTAATGGTCCGGAATAGTGTGCTGTCATATTATCTCCTGGCAATAGAGAAATTTTACCACAGAGTGCACGGTGAGCACAGAGTTATTTCCGGAGAAAGGGAGGCGGATTTTGAAAAAACACTTATTTCGGCAGCACGGAAACAGATCGCCGGCTCAGTATATCAAGAAGAACCTCGGCTGCCTTTTTTACGGTTTCCTCTGAGAGATGACGGGTGATGGAGAAGCGGAGGCGGGCCGTATTTTTTGGGACTGTCGGAGGCCGGACAGCGGTGGCAAAAATAGTATTCTCCTGCAGTTCGGCGGCAATTTCAAGCGCTGTCCTGCTGTCGCCGACCAGGATAGGGACGATCTGTGACGGACCGGTGTTTCTCCATCCGCCGCTTGTGAGACATTCCTTAAAAAGAGAAACTTTGCGAAAAAGTTCCTCCCGGAGCCCGGGTTCGTCCCCGACGAGATCAACGGCTGCCAGGGAGGCGCCTATTACAGCCGGCGGTAGTGCGGTGGTATAGATAAAAGAACGGGCGCGGTTTACAAGGTAGCGCTTCATCTCATCAGAGCAGGCGGCATAGGCGCCGTAGCTTCCCAATGCCTTGCCGAATGTGCCCATGGCAATATCAACATCTTCCGTCAATCCATCTTCTTCAATCACACCACCGCCACGAGCGCCGAACAGACCGGTGGCATGGGCTTCGTCAACCATCAGGGTGCAGTCGAAACGGTTTTTCAGCAGGGCGACATCCTGTAATGGACAGCGGTCGCCGTCCATACTGTAGATTGACTCCACCACAATGAGGGCCTTTCGATTGCCTCGGTATTTTTTCAGCTGCCGTTCAAGGTGGTCTGGGTCGTTATGAGAAAAACGAATCAGTCTGGCTCCGGAGACAAGACAGCCGTCATAGATGCTGGCGTGGTTGAGACGGTCGCAGAAGATGACATCATTTCTGCCTGCCAGGGCAGGGATGATACCAACATTTGCCAGGTAGCCGCTGCCAAAGGTGAGGGCTGATTCCATGCCTTTGAGATGGGCGACTTTTTCTTCAAGCTGATGGTGGATTTCAAGGTCGCCGCTCATCAGCCGGGCAGCGCCTGAGCCGGCTCCGAACCGTTCCAGAAAATGACGACTTGTGCTGATCACTGACGGATGAACCGAAAGCGCAAGGTAGTCGTTGGAGGAAAAATCAAAGAGAGGCGAAGAAGAAACGGATGTTCCGGCAGGCGCAAGTTGTCCGTGCTCAAGCCTGTTGACAGGGCGTAATGCCCGGTAGTTCCCTTCTTGTTGCTGTTTTTGCAGCCAGTTTCTCAGCTCTTCCATATTTCTTTTATTTCCGACACAAAACGACGATCTTCTTCCGGCATCCGACCGCGTTGCGTGAGGTAGCCGCCAATCATCATGCCGTCTGCCCCTGCCATGAATGCCACGCCGAGAAAATCGCCCAAGGCTGATTCTCGACCGGCAGCGAGCCTGAGCGGTACATGCGGAAGAATGATCCGAAAGAGGGCTATGGCCCGCATGATTTCCGCCTGGGTAAGAGGCGGGGCGTCTTCCAGCGGGGTCCCGGGCAAAGGGATGAGAATATTTAACGGGACGGAATCCACCTTGCATTCGTTCAGGGTCATAGCCATGGAGATCCGATCTGTTTCAGTCTCTCCAAGGCCGATAATGCCTCCGGAGCATACTTCAAGGCCTGCTTTCCGGGCAGCCTGGATTGTAAGAAGCCGGTCTTGAAAGCTGTGGGTGGTCACTACCTTTGGGAAAAATTCTTTTGAGGTCTCAAGGTTGTGGTGATAGCGGGACAGGCCGGCATTTTTAAGTATTTTGAAATCATCAAGGCTCTGGATGCCGAGGGAGGCGCAGATACCTATTTTTACTTTTTTACGGATCTCTGAGATCGTTTCCGCAATGTCCGTAAGCTGCTCCGTTGGCATGCCCCGGCCGCTTGTTACAATGGAAAAGCGAGTGGCGCCGATTTGTTCCGCCTTTCGCGCAGCAGCGACAATCTCGTCTTTTGGCTTTAAGGGATAAACCGGCGCTTTGGTCGTGTACAGTGCGGACTGGACGCAAAACCTGCAGTCCTCGCTGCATCGGCCGGACCTGGCATTGATGATGCTGCACAGTGAAAAATTCGTGCCCCGCTCTTGTAGTTTGGTGCGGAGCGCACGTGCCATAAGCTCGGGCAGAGGGAGCGAACGGAGATGCTGGATGTCGGATAATGAGAGAGTTTTTGTTGCCATTCTAAGATAACTCATCAGGTTTTCTGTTTGTAACCCTGTCCCCTGATCCCTGAAGTGTTACTCACCGCTTCTTGAAGCCAAACACACCGTGTTTGCTCTTGTGATCAAATCCCGGCTGTCTGTTGCCTCGCCGTGAAGGCTTTCTGACAAAGGTTTTTGGGGGCTGTCTGGTGACGGAAAGAGAAGAGACCCTTTTGCCCCCACGAGATTCGTTATAAATCTCGTAAAACTGGAGACATTTTTTGAAATAGCTTTTTCTTTGGAGCCTTTTGGGCCAGATCCCTTTTTTGTAGAGGTCCTGAAAGAGAGAAAGGTTCGCCAGCAGAAGAGCAATTGGTTCCTTGTCTGCCCGTTTGATGTTCAGGTGGCCAAGATTTTCGTCCAGGCGCGCCCTGATGTTTCTGGTAAGGGTAAACTGGTCTGGTCCCTTGATCAGACCTTCGGCCCGGGCCCAGGGGACCAGGATGAGCGCAATGACCATTGCCTCCGGGATGCGGTGGCTTTCTTTGTGCAGGCGGTCGATAACAGAAAAGATACGCAGCAGTTCTTTGCCGGCCTCTGTTTCCAGCGAAACAGCCTGGTTGATCTTTTTGTAGAAAGGAAGAAGAACGAAAAACAGGCCGCTTTTCATGGCGAGGCGGGCCCAGGCCTCGCTTGCGCCTCCCAAGAGGTCCTTGAAGAGTTCGTCACGGATCCTGGAGACGGGGCAAATCCCTAACTCTTCTTTATGGCTGATGACAGCCGCCCAGGTCTGCTCTTCTATGCTGAAGCCGGAGCGGGCGGCATGTCGAATTGCCCGCAGCATCCTCACCGGGTCCCTGGTAATCCTGCGTTCAGGGTCGCCGACTATTCGGATGACACCTTTTTCAGGTCTTGAACGCCGCCAGTGTAGTCAATGATGGATTGGTTTTCAATTTCATAAAAAATGGCGTTTATGGTCAAGTCACGGCGAAAGGCGTCTTCTTCCGGAGAGCCGAAGGTGTTGTTTGAGGCAAGCACCTTGTCAGCGCCATTGAGATCAAATTCACTTCGTCTTCTGAAGGTGGATACTTCGACCACCTTGTCGCCGCGGAAAAAAATCTGCACCAGGCGAAAGCGTCTGCCGATGATGCGGCTGTTCCTGAAGAGTTTTCTGATCTGGCCCGGCCGGGCATCAGTGCTGATGTCAAAATCCTTGGGCTTTTTGCCGAGATAGAGGTCCCGGACACCGCCGCCAACGAGATAGGCCTTGTGCCCTGCGTCCCGCAGACGGTACATGACCTTTAAGGCTTCACGGTCGATATTTTTTCTGGAAACAGGATGGTCCGACCGTGGAATGCATACCGGAGTAGGATACTCGTCAGAAGTCATGCTGTTGGCTTGCTGCGTCGTGTAAAGGTTAACGGGCGGCGGCAACGGGTTCCTTGTACACAGACTCTGCCTGAGAGATGAACTGATCAAAGACCTCGCGTACAGACAGAATCTTTTTTAATTTGTGAACATTTTCACCGGTAAAGAAGAGACCTTCGTCATAATCTCCGTCGCACGCCTTTCTAAGCCGATCACTGATGCAATAATGGTGATCGCATTTTTTCAGGCACTTGTAGAGACACTCTTTGGCTTTGAGGTCTTCGCCGCTTGCCAGCCTTTTGACAAACGGGGTTTTCAGGGCCCGGCCCGGCAGGCCGACCGGTGAACGGATCAGGGTCACATCCTCATGGGATGCGTCCAACAGGGCCTGTTTAAAGGTGTCTGGAACTGAACATTCCTTGGTAAGGATAAAACGGGTGGCAATCTGCACTCCATCTGCGCCGTATTTATCCATCATCTCCGCCATCTCGTACCCGTCGCAGATCCCGCCGGCAGCGATAAGGGGCACTTTTTTAACCACCTTGCGTATCTCTGGAAAGAGGTCCCGGAGGGCAATATCCGTGCCCAGGTGTCCGCCGGCCTCTTTTGCCTCAACAACAATGGCTGCTGCGCCCAGTTTCTCAGCAAGTTTGGCAAAGGCGGGAGAAGAGACAATGGAGACGATAGGGGTATTGGTCTCCTTGCCGACCTTGAAGATGTCTCTGGAAAATCCCGCCCCGGTAACGATCATGTCGACACCGGCCTCGATTGAGGTCTTTACCAGGGTGGAAAAATTTTTCATCGCAAACATGATGTTGACTGCGATAACCCCCTTGGTCGCCTTTTTTGCCTTAATAATATCCTCTTTTAACTCTTCCGGTGGAATGGAAGAGCCGCCAATCGTGCCGATACCACCGCATTCAGCAACCGGCGCTGAAAGGGCCGAGGTTGAGACACGGATTGACATGCCGCCCTGGATAAGCGGAACCTGAGCGGTATGAGGGCCAATTTTTAGGGGAGGGAGTTTCATTCTGGTTACGTGCTCCGATAACTTTTGTCGGTCTCGCAGATGCGACTTTTTGAGGAGATTCTGGAAAACACGATTACAACACGTGTACTGTCAATAACCTGATAACTATATCAGGTGCCGTGCCCGGTCTCAATGTTTTTTAGAATTTTTCAGGAGAAAATAACATATAATGACCATCAAAGTGAAGTTTGTCAAGGGTGCTGCAACGTATGTTACAGAAGGACAAAGTGAAAAAATCTGCGGACGCGGCGGGGAAAAAATTTTTTAAATTTGTTCTGACATGTTATTATAAAGGTATAGATCCGATTCTTGATCCCCTTAACTTGAATTTTTCGCAAATACGTTATCTTGAGTTATGAACATTCATCCCAGCCTGATCGGTTTTGATATTGACGGTGTGGTCGCCGACACCATGGAGGCATTTATCCGCATTGCCGGAGAAGATTATGGTGTGTATACCATTTCGCCGGAAGACATTACCCATTTTATGGTAGAGGACTGTCTGGATATTGATCCAACAATTATTGATGAGATCTTCACTCTTCTTCTGGACGATCCGTTGAAGGCAGGGCTCAAGCCCATGCCCTATGCGACCGTGGTGTTGAATGAACTTTCTCACGTGGCGCCGCTGACCTTTGTCACTGCCAGGCCGCAAAGAGAGCCGATCGACAAGTGGCTCCGGGAGGTGTTGGGGAAGTCGGTTTATAAAAAAACGCGTCTTGTGGCAATGGGAGAGCATGACGGCAAAGCGGACTACATAAAGAAATTTGGCTTGAAATATTTTGTTGATGACAGGGCCCAGACCTGCATTATGCTTGATCAGGAAGGGATAACGCCTTATGTCTTCAGTCAGCCCTGGAACCGCGGCAGACACGAACTTGAAACAGTGAAAGACTGGAGGGGCATCAGGGCCCTGTGCCTGGGTGCGGAAGATTTTCGCCTAAGAGACCAGCAGGAATGACATCGAAACAGCAACAGCCGTCTCCCAAATGCCCGCGATGTCACTCTCCTCTGGCGTCTTACAGAAATCCACTTCTGACCGTGGACATTATAATAGAAGTTGGGGGCGGAATTCTATTAATTGAAAGGAAAAATCCACCCTTTGGCTGGGCCTTGCCGGGCGGGTTTGTTGATTATGGAGAGACCCTGGAGGCTGCTGCCGAACGGGAGGCCCTGGAAGAAACAGGGCTCACTGTCAAACTTAAAGAACAGCTGCATACCTATTCTGATCCGACAAGGGACCCGAGGCATCACACGGTGTCCACCGTTTTTCTTGCAACGGCCGAAGGGGACCCCGAAGCAGGGGATGACGCGAGACGGGCGGAAATATTTTCATTGGAGCATCTGCCGCCGCTTGTCTTTGATCATAAGGAAATAATAGATGACTTTGTTAGACTTAAGAGAACTCCGACCGGAACATAAAATCAGGATCATCATCGTTGATGACGACCCACTTGTTCTGGACCTGCTGGGCATATTCATATCTTCTTTCGGCTATGAATATGCTTCCGCCGGCGATGGACTTGAGGCGGTTGAGGAATTAAAAAAGGGACCGGTCGATATAATTATAACTGATTTGATGATGCCCAACATGGACGGCATGGAACTCCTGAAATATACCAGGACCCATTATCCTGATACGGATGTCCTGGTTGTTACCGGGCATGCCGGGACATTTACCTATATGGATGTGATACGGGCAGGCGCTATAGATTTTATTACCAAGCCGTTTAACGAGGACGAACTTGAGGCGAAACTTGATCGGGCCTTGAGAGAGCGGAAGATTTTTCAGGAGCTTGAAAAACTGTCCTTAAGCGATTCTTTGACCGGTCTGTACAACCGTCGGCAATTTGATTTGAAGCTTGATGAAGAGACGCACCGTGCGCATAGACAGGGATATGACATGTTCCTGTCTCTTCTCGATGTCGATAATTTTAAGGGATATAACGATTCTTTCGGGCATCAGGCAGGAGACAGACTGCTGCAGTCCGTTGGCGAGATAATGCCGCAGTATATAAGGAAAAACGTTGATTGGAGCTTCCGTATCGGGGGCGACGAATTCGCCATTATCGTTCCGCAGACAACGACAGATCAGATGGTTGTCGTTGCGGAGCGTATTATGGAACAATACACGAAGAACGATTTTGCTAAAACCAGTTTAAGTATCGGTATTGCCAGGTTTCTTCGACGGGAAGGTCATCCATGGGAAGATGACATTGTCGATCTCATCGAACGGACCGACAAGGCCCTCTATGAAGGAAAAAGCAGTGGCAGGGGCAAAATAATCCTTTCTGATGAGGGGTAAGGAGGTAGACAAACCATTTTTTGAAAAATGAGATACATACTTTTCTACTGCAAAAGGGACCGTCAAGAAGGACGGCCCCTTTTTTATTTTGTCTTTGCGTAAAGGGATAAATTATGCTTTTCGATGTCCGGCTGCATCGACTCATTTATAATTTAAAAAAATATATTAATGAATCGTAAAGAAAGAGTTGAATTTGCGCCTGTTCTCTGGTATATAACCCCGATCTAATATCAAGGAGGATTGTCTTTAATGGGAACCAATGGAACTGAAATCGAAAAACTAGAAACCGCCGGTGTTGAAGAGTCGAGTTTTGCTCAACTTTTTGAAGAGAGCCGGCAAGTGGTAAAAGTAGGTGAAGTCGTTTCCGGCATTGTTGTTGGAATCATGAATGACTGTGCAGTAGTGGATATCGGTGATAAATCTGAAAGCCCTATCCCTCTGTACGAATTCAAAAATGAAGGTGAAGAGGTCGAGGTCAAGGCCGGTGACACCTTTGATGTGTTTGTCGAAAAGCGCGAGGCGGAGGGCGGTTTAAGGCTTTCAAGAGAAAAAGCGATCGGCATCAAGGTCTGGGAGGAAATTGCCAAGATTCAGGAAGAAGATTCCACAATTCAAGGTCGCATCGACAACCGTGTGAAAGGTGGACTTTCTGTTGATATAGGTGTGCCTGCCTTTCTGCCGTACTCACAGATTGACCTTCGGCCTGTGAAAGAGTTAGACAATCTTCTCGGACAGACCTATGACTTTAAGATTCTGAAATATAATCGTAAGCGGAATAATGTTGTTATTTCCCGCCGTGCAATCCTCGAGGAAAAACGGAACAAACTCCGTGAGGAGATGCGGGCCTCTCTCCAGGAAAATGCCATTATCTCCGGAACCATTACAAATATAACCGATTATGGTATTTTCGTTGATCTGGGAGGTCTTGACGGACTCTGTCATATAACTGATCTTTCCTGGGGCCGGGT
>DAOVSZ010000015.1 GCA_030627725.1 Desulfobulbaceae bacterium | reverse complement strand
GGTCAGCTTGCTTCCCTGCATCGAGGTCGAAGCCATGTTGGCTGTCGTCTTGTTGCCAAGAGCCACGTTGGTCACGACCTTGCCGCCTGCCGTGTTGATCGCAGCGCCGGTCAATGTGCTGTTTGTCATATCAGTTGACGCCATATTCGCCTTGGTCTTGTTCCCGAGCCCGACATTGGTCACCACAAGTCCGGCAGCGGTATTCACCGCAGCGCCGGTCAGCTTGCTTCCCTGCATCGAGGTCGAAGCCATGTTGGCTGTCGTCTTGTTGCCAACAGCCACGTTGGTCACGACCTTGCCACCCGCCGTGTTGATCGCAGCGCCGGTCAGCTTGCTGCCCGTCATGCTGGTTGACCCCATATTCGCCTTGGTCTTATTACCGACCGCGACATTGGTCATTACCTTACCGGCCACAGTATTAATGGAGGCGCCTGTCAGCTTACTGCCCGTCATGCTGGCAGACCCCATGTTGGCCTCGGACTTATTCCCAACAGCCACGTTGGTCGCCACATTGCCGGCCACAGTGCTGACAACCACGCCGGTGATCTTGCTTTTCTCGGCATTCACCGCTGCCATATTTGCCTTATTCTGATTCCCCACCGCCACATTGGTCATCACTTTTCCGGATGAGGTTGTCACAATCGCGCCGGTCACCTTTGTCTGGTCCAGATTAACGGCATTGAGATTCGCCTTATTTTTATTGCCGACAGCAACATTAATCTTATTTTTCCCAACGGCCGTATTGACAATAACACCCTTGACGTTGCTCTTGTCCATGTTGATCGAGCCAAGATTGGCCTCATTGGCATTCCCAGCCGCGACGTTGACGAAAGTTTTGGCCTGTGTCGTATTGATAAGAGCGCCGGTCACCTTGGAACTCTTGACCCCTATGCTTCCCAGTCGAGCCTTCGAATCTTTCCCAACAGCCACGTTGGCGGATTGTTTCACATCATTTACGTTGACAACAACCCCTTTGACGGTTGACTGCCCAAATGCCGGAGCTGAACACAGCAGTATTCCTGCCACAATTCCAAACAGTTGACTTATCTTCATTACACACCTCCTGATAATGTTTATTTCGCTCCGGCAACTTCAAGCAAATGCAAAAAAATTGCCATAATCTATACAGTTAATGTATCAGTTTTCAAAGAATGTTCAAAAAAAATTCCAATGGCCGTCAAAAAAACTAAAAAAATGACAGAGCCACATCACAGGCGCGTCATTACAGGTAACCGTTCACCGGGGCTACAGACTTCCGGAGAACTCCAGCCTGTAAGCGTTTACCAGTGCCTTAGATCGGAGTCTCACAGGTTCGCTTACCTCGTTCGTTTGGGCCTTTGAACTATAGCCCCTCCTATGTGAGAAGGCCAAAACGGACGAAGATGAGGTGCTGGTGAACGCTTACCATTACAGCTTGGCGACCTCTATTCGTCTGGGTCCTGTCGAATCTTGTCAAGGCCAAAGACCTGCCGGACCATGTCGAGTTTCACCTGTTTTCTCACCGGAACCGTATCAAGCTTGATGAATTGAATCGGATCATGGAGGAGCTTGCTGATCAGGGAAGAGGTCATGACCTCTATTGATTTCTGCTCCTTATGAGAAAGATTTCCAAGTTTTGAGAGTGTTCTGGCAAGTTCAGCGTCGCGGATGGCGTCTGCCTTTGCCCGCAACTCGGCAATAACCGGCGAGACCTCCATCCCGCCCAGCCAATCAAGAAACTTCAGGCTTTCTTCTGTAACTATCCGTTCCGCCTTTTCCGCCTCTTTGTCTCTTTCCTCCTTGTTGATCTCTACAACATCCTTCAAGTTGTCGATATCATAGAGATAGACGTTTTCCAGACTGTTAAGTTCAGGGTCCAGATCACGAGGAACGGCAATATCTATCAGAAAAAGCGGACTGTTCATCCGCTTACGCATGATTGGCTTAACGTCTTTCTTCCGCAAAACAAGATCGGTTGCCCCGGTTGAACTGATGAGGATATCCGCATACTCCAGCTGCTCGACCAGCTCGCCCAAAGAAACCGCCTTGCCGTTAAACCGGCGGGCCAGGGTTACGGCCCGTTCCACTGTACGATTGGCAACAACCACCTCTTCAATTCCCTGGGCAACCAGATGCTCTGCTGCAAGCTCCGCCATTTCGCCGGCCCCGACCAAGAGAACCCTTTTCCCCTGAAGGCTGCCGAATATTTTTTTCGCAAGCTGCACAGCCGCATAACTGATTGAGACCGCACTGCCGCCTATATTTGTTTCCGTCCTGATCCTTTTCGCAACAGAAAACGATTTGTCCATGAGCCGGTTGAGAATAACGCCGGTTGTCTTCTCTTCCGTCGCTTCACGGAAGGCCTGCTTGAGCTGCCCAAGGATCTGAGGCTCGCCGACAATCATGGAATCGAGGCTGGATGCGACCCGAAAGAGATGGTTGACCGCGCTCCGCCCCTGATGCAGATAGGTGTATTGCTCTGCCTCCTGAGATCCCAGGCCGCTTTTCGAGAAAAGAAATGCCCGGATATCGGCAACAGTCTTTTCAGGGGAGTCGCTGACAAAAAGCACTTCAACCCTGTTACAGGTTGAGAGGAAACAGCACTCCTTGCAGCCCTCAACAGCCATAAGCCGCTCAAGAGGAACGTCGGAGTCGCAGAACACCAGCTTTTCGCGCACCTCAACAGGGGCCACCTTATGATTGACACCAAGGGCCAGTACAGTATCAGCCAACATAGGAATGCACTCCTCCCAGAAAATACGTCACTCCCCAGAGTGTAAATAAGGTGGATAAAAAGCCGATAATGGCCATAATAGCGGCACGTCTCCCGCGCCATCCCATTGTAAACCGAAAGTGAAGAAGGGCTGCATACAAAAACCAGGTAACAAGCGACCATGTCTCCTTCGGGTCCCAGTGCCAGTAAGTCCCCCAGGCCTGTTTGGCCCAGATGGAACCGGTGATAATACCAAGTGTCAGGAGAGGAAAACCGATCGCCAGACAATGCTGGTTCAAATTATCCAAGGCTTCCAAAGACGGCAACCGGCTGAAAAACATCCCGAAACGCCTCTTTTTTATCTCTCTTTCCTGCAACAGGTACATAACCCCGCCACAGAAGGCCAGACCCAGGAAGGCATTTGCCATAATGGCAATACTGGCATGAATAGGAAGCCAGTTGCTCTTCAAGGCCGGTGGCAATTCATGAATCTCATGAGACGAAAAGGCGCTCACGATCATGAGGGCGGTTACGAGCAAGGTGACAAAGGTCCCGAAATTCTTCACCTGAAACCGCCACCGGAAGGAGAGAAAAGCCCAGGTCAAGGTCAAGGCAAAGAAAGAGACCGCCTCATGGTTGCTGGTAAGTGGCGTATGGCCTGCCTGAAAATAACGGTGAATGAGGTAGAGCAGATGAACCAGACCGCCAATGACAAGAGTAGTTCGGGAGGCGGTCCTGATTTTTTCATTTTCAGTAAAGAAATAGGCCAGATAGGTAGTCGTGGCCAGGATATAGACTGCAAAGGAAAATAAAAAAAGTAATGACATCAACAGATCTCCATAAGGCAGAACATCGGTTAAGTATAGTCAAAGAAGCACTCAATTGGGAACAACATATTAGAGGCCTTCAGGAAAGCATTCTTCTATCGTATCCAGACATCCGGGGTCTATTCCTTCGCTCTGTAAAATCTCTCTTATATGTCCGCTCATTCTCTCCCAGTTCTTCTCTCTGATCCAGGCCAGCATATCGCTGTCCAGTATTCTTTCAAACAGGGCCTCGTTCTCCTTCTGGGAACGGTTACATCCAAGGACAACCGGTCGGAGGGTCCCCATGATATTGAGGCAGACCGCATATTCGTGGCCGAACTGTTTTTCAAGCGCCTGCCGAAGTTTCTTGGCCAGAGCCGGACTCTTGCCAGCGGTTGAGACGGAAACCGTCAAATCACCACGCCTTACGGTTGCCGGCAGGATAAAAGAACACCGTTCCGGCACATCCGCCACATTCAGCATGATGTTATGATGCTCTGCTTCTTCATGCACCTTTTTCTGGACATCAGGATCATCTGTAGCAGCAATGACAAGAAAGGCCCCATTCAGATCACCCTCCTGGAACGAATTTTTCTTCCACGAGAGCGTGCCGGCAAGAGAGAGTTTTTCTAATTCAGGAGTAAGATCAGGACTGATTACAGTGACCTTTCCGCCGCAGGCAAGAAGGCTCTTTATCTTTCTAGCAGCGACCCTGCCGCCGCCAATCACAATACACTGACGGCCGTTCATATCGAGGCTGATCGGGAAATATTGCATATTCTATTCGTTTGAGTTTTTTTTAATGTTAAGGCACTTCTACTCTGATCTTTCCTTCAAGCAGAGCGGCAAAGCGTTCGGCATCAGCGCTGGATCCGACTATCGAACCAAAATGCATCGGCACCGCAATCGCCGGATTGATGTCTATTGCCGCCTGGGCCGCCTCCTCGGGAGTCATCACGTATGTCCCTGAAACCGGCAGAAGAGCAATATCCGCCTTGACCTCCTTCATTTCAGGAATATAATCACTGTCTCCGGCATGATACACCCTGACCCCTTCGACGGTTACGACAAAACCGAGCCAGCTGTTGCCCTTGGGATGAAAGTTCTTGTTCGTATTGTACGAGGCAACCGTCTCGATCTGAAATCCCGCAGCCTCACAGCTCTCACCAGGCGCAAGAGAGATGATCTCACCTGAAAGTTTTTGTGCCGATTGCGGCTCGGTTACGATAACGGTTGTCTCTTTCCTGATCTTTGCAATATCCTCAGGGGAACAGTGATCATAATGATCGTGCGAAACAACGATCAGATCAGCCGGCGGCAAAACACCTGAAAGCTGAAAGGGGTCAAAGTAGATATTTTTTCCAGCCGCCGCAAGCCGAAACGATGAATGCCCCAGCCAGGTCAAATTTTTATATACGTTGTCTAGCATCGCATCCTCCTTTCAATTCTTCACTTTTTTGCTGATAGAAAAGTTTGCTCACCATACCATATGATACAGCAGAATTCCAGAAAGGCATGAGCCGACCGCAGAATCAAATTGACACTCGGGAAAAACTATAATACTCATGCAAAGGATCGCTGCAAGAGATCATTTGAAAATTGTAACTATTCAGCAGTGCTTCAGATGTGTACCCATCCGGGAGAAAACGAAATGCAAAAAGGATCATTTACTGTTGCAACATCACAGAAGATGGAATTCATTGACGTTACGGCCCGAATTGAACGGGAAATCGGTTCTTCCGGCGTCAAGGATGGCATCTGCTACCTGTACAACCCGCATACAACCGCCGGTCTGACAATTAACGAGGGGGCTGATCCGGCTGTACAGGATGATATCTTATCGGTTTTGCAAAAGATTGTCCCGCTGAACTATAAATATAAGCATCTGGAAGGGAATTCACCGTCACACCTTATGACTTCGATGGTCGGGACGTCAGCCACGGTATTTATTGAAGGGGGGAGACTCGCCCTCGGAACGTGGCAGCGAATATTTTTCTGTGAGTTTGACGGCCCAAGGACGAGAAAACTGCTCTGGAAGATACTGGCGGCCGACAGACCATAAACAGGTGCGGTACCTGTGACCGCGTTTGTCAGACCTGCAGCCCTTTTCGCAGCATATCAAGTTCCTGCTGCCGCACGAACTTGACCAGCTGGTCTTCCTGAGGCCCTGTTGGATGAAACTTGACCGCATAACAGAGAAGACGCCTTTCTCTGTCAGGGTAACTGCGAACCACGCTTCCTTTCCTGACAAGAAGGACCTCTTCTTCCTCCCGGCTTCCACAGGGGATGTTTATTGAGATGTCCGTTACGGTGGCATTGGTGGGGATCAGAATCTTCTGATTGCTTCCTAGCTTCATCCCTCCGGCGCTGATGTCGAGAAGTGTAAAATTTGAGTATTGCTCGGCTTTAAAGGAAAATGAAACTTGACTCCCGTGGGGCGTTTCAACCCTGAAATGGTCCCGGCGCTGGAGTTGGTAGATCTGCTTTGGGAATTCGGTGTACAAAAGATCTTCGGTCGCAGAAGTCACCCTGGTATTGAAATGTGTCCATAATTTTGCCGCGTCCTTGTATGCGACCCTGACCAGACTTTCGGTCCCCGGCCAGTTATGCGGCTTGTCTATGAGCAGCTCATCGTCTCTGACATCCACCAGGATACAGTTGCCGGACTGATAGTCTTTATGGAGCACGACCAGCATGTGCCTCTCTTTTAAAAGACCGTCAAGCATCTGTTTGATGATTTCCGGGGACTTTGTTGATTCGTAGCCGTTCTCAAGCGTGACCCAGCCTGTCTGGATCAAATCTTTCGGCTGTCTTTTTTTTGCCATACCCTTTTTTTGCCATACGTATGTATGAGAGAGAGGTTCTCCCCCTTATGAAGAAGAAAAATAATTTCCTGCCACAGGGAAACAACGCGGACTCGATCTGTTTCGGGCTGGACAGGCAGACGGATGAACGTTCACTTACCCTGTTCGTAAAAAAATTCGCCAACGACCGGATGCTCAATCGACTCATTCCCAGGATGACCGAAGACGAGATCATGGAACTTGTTGATTTTCTGACCCGCCTGATGCACAATCACCTGCAGCACAAGGAATATCATGAGGTGTTTTTCAATGAGTAAGAGGCTTCTGTTTTCATGCCGCACCATAATACAATATATATCACAGTTGGGAGGACCCGGCAAAGGTGAAGTATAAAATAATTAAAGATTTACGTGCGTTTCTGGATGTCCTGCAACAAGAGTCGGAACTTCTTGAGGTAACTGTTCCAGTCGACCCCTGCCTTGAAATTGCGGAAATTCATCGACGGGTCATCGCACGAGGCGGTCCGGCGCTCCTCTTCACCAATGTCAAGGGCAGCCGATTTCCCGTGGCAACAAACCTCTTCGGATCA
Source organism: Desulfobulbaceae bacterium (assembly GCA_030627725.1). Taxonomy (GTDB): domain Bacteria; phylum Desulfobacterota; class Desulfobulbia; order Desulfobulbales; family DAOVSZ01; genus DAOVSZ01. The sequence continues at coordinate 9,922 of DAOVSZ010000015.1, read as the reverse complement.
GCCAAGCGCTTGGAACTTGCTTTTGGCCGCAGACCGCAGCAGTTTGTAGCTGATATCGTACGTGCGGCAGAAAGCTTACTGCCACCGACACTCAACAAACTCTGGTCATTTAAGCACCTTGCCCCCCAGGCGCTGAAAATCGGCTCCAAACAGACCAAAACAGCCCCCATACTGGACGAATGCCAAAAGCCGCCGCGGCTTACCGAACTTCCGATGCTGACCTCGTGGGACACGGATGGCGGCGCCTTTGTGACCCTGCCGCTCGTCTACACGGAACATCCGGATGGCAGAGGCCATAACCTGGGCATGTACCGTATCCAGCGCTACGATGACACGACAACCGGCATCCATTGGCAGATACACAAAGGCGGCGGATATCACTATCATGCGGCTGAGGCAAAAAACGAACCTCTGCCCCTTACCCTTTTTATCGGCGGCCCGCCTGCGTTGATGATGTCTGCCATAGCGCCGCTGCCGGAAAACCTGCCTGAACTGATGCTTGCCTCCCTGCTGCTTGGCGAGAAACTTTCCATGACAAAAGACCCTCTTGGCGGGCATCCCCTTGTCGCCCATGCGGAATTTGCCGCCAAGGGCATTGTGCCTCCTCACCTTCGAAGGCCGGAAGGACCGTTCGGCGATCATTACGGATATAACTCGTTGACCCACGACTACCCGGTTTTCCAGGTTGACAGGCTCTACCATCGAAAAGACGCGATCTATCCGGCAACCGTTGTCGGGCGGTCCCGTCAAGAGGATTACTATATCGGTGATTTTCTCCAGGATCTTCTGTCGCCGCTCTTCCCGCTTGTCATGAGCGGCGTCCGACAATTGAAGACCTTTGGCGAAACCGGCTTCCACTGCCTTGCCGCAGCCCGGGTCATGGACCGCTATCCCAGAGAGGCCTTTGCCTCGGGATTACGGATCCTTGGCGAAGGGCAGCTCTCGTTGACCAAATTTCTGATCGTGACCGACGGCGACCTTGACGTCTCTGATTTTAAACGGCTCTGGGTACATGTCCTTGAACGGGTAAACTGGCACAAAGACCTCTTTGTCTTTGCAAATGTCTCGCAGGACACCCTGGATTACACCGGGCCATCAGTCAACAAGGGTTCAAAGGCGATGCTCATGGGGCTTGGCAAGGAGGCGGTACGAAAGCTTCCCGGGTCCTTTAGCGGCGAACTGCCGCAGGGCTGCGTCCGGCCTGAGGTGTTTCTTCCCGGGACCCTTGTCGTGCAGGGTGAATCCTTTGAAAAAAACAGGGAGCTGCCAAAGCGCCTTGCCGCCTGCGCACATCTTGCCGAGTGGCCCGCTGTCCTTCTTGTTGACGACAGCGCTGCAGCCACCGAAAACCTGCAGGAATTCCTCTGGAGCTTCTTCACCCGATTTGAACCGGCAGCTGATATTCATGCGGGCGGAACTGAGGTCAGACGTTTTCATGTAGGGCTCACACCGCCGGTCGTCTTTGACTGCCGGATGAAACCCTGGTACCCGCATGTTCTTGAAGTGGACCCGGAAACGAAACAAAAGGTTGACGATAAAATAACCGACATTCTGCCACCGAAATGGCGCTAGGACAAAAGGGCAAAATAGTTACTTTTTATTAATGCTTGACCGTGTATCTGCCGAATAGGTAGTATGTAGAAATAGTATATAAATACCGTATCTCTGTCGGATCAGAGGAGGACATCCATGAAGATATATGACATTCCCGGGCAGAAGGGGCCAGTAAAAAGTTCAACCGGCAGTGAGAAACCAACCGGCATTGATTTTCAGAAACTGCTGGACGATCGGCTGCACAATGTTTCAGAAGGCAAAAAGGTTGCAGCTGCGGACCCGACCACCCCGGCAACGTCCGTGTCCACCTCTCTGCGCCTTGAAAGCCTGGCCTTGACTGAAACCGCTATCGGCACCCTTGATTCTTATCGGTCAGCGCTTGGAAACACTGCTATTGCACCGGAGGCGTTGACGCCGTTTGTTGACGCCCTTGAGGAAGAAACCGCCGGATTACTGAACATGAAGGGCCAGCTGCCTGAAGATGATGCACTTGCCCACCTCCTGGAACGGGTCGCAACAGTTTCCTACCTGGAAACAGCAAAATTCAGGCGTGGTGATTTCAGCGCTTGACGAAAGACTCCATAACCGGATAGACTTCATCCGGTTTTCAAAAGGGTATGGAAAGCTAAAACTTTCTATACCCTTTATTTTTTCAACCCTACCCCCCGAACCCCTGCCCTGGCCCCTTTAAAATTATGGAAGAACGCCTTCAAAAAATACTGGCCCGTGCAGGGATATGCTCACGACGCAAGGCAGAAGAGCATATCCGAGAAGGAAAGGTGACCATTGACGGCATTGTAGTCACTGAGATGGGAATCCGCGTTGACCCCGACGTCCATCACATCGAATTTGAAGGAAAACCGCTAGCAGTCTCTGAAAAAAAGGTCTATATCCTCTTAAATAAGCCCAAAGGGTATGTCACGACCATGCGTGATCCGCAGGGCCGCCCCATTGTCACCTCCCTCTTAAAAAATATGCCTGAAAGGGTGTTTCCCGTCGGCCGGCTTGACCAGGACACGGAAGGCGCGCTGCTTCTCACCAATGATGGTGATTTTGCTCAGAACATTTTACATCCAAAATTTGAAATAAACAGGACATATCTGGCAATCGTGGCCGGCCGGCCCTCCAGGGAACTCCTTCTCAAACTCGAACAGGGAATTGAAATTGAGAACCGAAGAACCTGGCCGGCCCGCATCAAAGTTCTCACAACAAAAAAGAGAAAAACCACTGTTGAGATTATTATCCACGAGGGCAGGAAACGACAGGTCCGAAAGATGTTTGCGGCCATTGGACACACAGTCCTTGAATTAAAAAGGACCGCCTATGGCCGCCTCAAACTGGGCAGGCTGTCATCCGGGAAATATCGCTTTTTAAGCAAAAAAGAGATAACTCTTCTTTTTTCTTAAAAAAATCCTCTTTACTTTTAATATATTGCTGTATTATGATATCTATATCTATTTGTATTTAATTAAGTTTTGTTGAAATCATTAAAGGCGATTACGTTCGTTTCGACTTTTTTTGCGAGACCGTCAACTTTTGCATCTTTCTGAATTTGGTGACGATGAGCAACAAAGGCAGATGCGCCAGGCCGATTTATTTATAGAATGGATTTTGGAGAAAGAGATGAATAAATCTGAATTAATTGAAGCACTTGCACAGAAGATTGACATTCCGCAACGAGAGGCTGGGGGAATTACCAATACGATTCTTGAGGCCATGACAGAGGCGCTCGCTTCCGGCAGCAACATCGAAATCAGAGGGTTCGGCAGTTTTGTGGTTAAAAACTACGAGTCCTACCAGGGCAGAAACCCGAAAACCGGCGACAAGATAAGCGTCCCACCCAAAAAACTGCCTTTTTTCAAGGCAGGCAAGGAATTAAAAGAAAAGGTAAACGGCGGCTAAACGATCTCGCCAACCAGATCATACGTATGTGCCTCTGTAAAACGGACTTCAACGATGTCACCTGCATTGCATTCTCCTGACGCAATATAAACACAGCCGTCGATTTCGGGCGCCTGCCGGGCTGTCCGGCCTTCGAGCAGTAGATCCGTCTCACGGCTCACCCCCTCGACAAGCACCTCTTCCGTCTTTCCCAGCATGCCTTTATGATTTTCAAGTGATATACCGGCCTGCAACTCCATCAAACGATGGCGCCTCTCTATTTTGACCCCTTCCGGACACTGGTCCGGCAGATTTGAGGCAGCGCATCCGTCTTCATTGGAATAGGGGAAGACCCCGACATGCTCAAACCGGTACGTCCTGATAAATTCCTCCAAGAGTCTCATGTCGTCTTCTGTCTCACCTGGAAAACCGACCATAAGCGTCGTCCTGATGGCAACTTCCGGCACAATTGTCCGAATCCGAGAGAGCATCGCTTCGATAAAGGCTGTGTCATAAGGCCGATTCATCAGCTTGAGCATTCTGGTGCTTACATGCTGCAGCGGAATATCGAGATATGGAAGCAGTCTTGGGTTGTCAGCCATAATCCGCAGGAGCGAGTCGTCAAGGCGGGCAGGCTGGAGATACAGCAACCGCAGCCACGGGATAGCAGTCTCCTTAAGCAGAGAGAGAAGAAGCCGGTCAAGAAGCGGGGAGGATTGTCCCCGGCCAATACCGTAAGCCGTGAGATCTTGGGCGACAAGGGTGAGCTCCTTCACCCCGCCATCTTCAAGCCTTTGCGCCTCACGAATAATGTCATCAACCGGCCTGCTGCGCAAGGGACCGCGAAGCGACGGGATAAGACAATAGGAACAACGGTTGGCACACCCTTCCGTGACCTTGAGATAGGCCCGGTGCGATGGGGTGGATATCTTCCGTGGGCTATGACTGTCCATCAGAAACAGCGGTTTTGCAAGAAATGGCCCCGGATTTGAGCCGGGAGTCATCTTTTCAAGTATCCCAACAATGTCTTGAAAACCCTCGGTTCCGACAAAAAGATCTACCTCGGGAAACTCCTTTGCCAGTTCCTGCCCGTACCGCTGCACCATGCAACCGGTGACCACCAGCCTTTTCCCTGGGTCGCGAGCCTTATATGCGGCAAGACCGATAATCTCGTCAATACCCTCCTCCACAGCCGACTGAATGAAACCGCAGGTATTGACCAGCATCAAATCAGCCTCGGCAGGCCCCTGACAAACGCAGTATCCGGCTTTTTCCAACAAGGCAAGCATCACCTCGGAGTCAACAAGGTTCTTTGGGCAGCCCAGACTGACAAGATACAATTTTTTACTCATTTTCGGCATCAGTCTCCTGCACCCTGTGCTCCACGACAGCTTTCTAAAAGAATCTCAATAAGCCTGCGACTTTTTTCCCTGAACACCTTGGTCCTGAAACCGGGCTTCCACTCCGGATGGCACAACTCATCAGAGACAAGCATCACAGCTGCCATTTCAACCCTGCGGAAGGAAGCAACCGTGCAGAGAGCGGAAAATTCCATATCAACCCCCAGCACCCCCTGCCCTCCATAATTTTCGACCTGATCACGGGTTTCCCTGTAAGGAGCGTCTGTTGTCCAGATCGGACCGGATCGTGGCTGTATGCCTTGCCTTCCAAGATGAGTGGAAAGATGTCCCCGCAAAACAGAAGAAGACTCGGGCCTCTCCTCTACTGGATAGTGTTTCGATGTCCCCTCATCGCTCACCGCCCATGTCGGAAGCAGCACATCGCCTACAGAGATTTCGCTGATCAACGAACCGCACCACCCGAAAACTATAATCCTCCCGGCGCCGAGAGCTATCAACTTTTCAAAAGCCAAGACAGCCATGGGTGAACCGACAGCCGGGCCAGCCATAAAAAAAGGCGCCCCCGCATTTTCCTCTCCTGGGACCACCAACAGATTGCCGTTAAAGAAGAAATGTTTCCGGGCCCCTGTCTTCTTCAAGACCCCGGCAATATTCAGAGCATCTGCAGGGTTCAGCACCAGCAACCCGGTCTCTGGAAGCGTAGGTTCTCCCTTTTCTCGTTTTGGATTTATCAAAGTTGATAACCTCGTAAAAAGTCAAAATCGCTGAATTCGTCTTCAATGATTTCAATAAGATAGAGACGGTTAACGCGTCCGTCTCGTGCTTTTTACGAGACCGACAAAGTTGTCATCGATAACGATGTAACATGTTATGTAAAAACAAAAAGGCTACAGGAAAAATTCCTGTAGCCTTTTATCTTACAATATTGAAGGGAGATTACAACCGCTGCGGTTGCTCTCTCCTCCTCTCTGCTTTTTTATTAACCAAGCAGCGGGTTTGCGTACAGCAGGATCAGAGAGATAACCAGACCGTAAATGGTCAGAGACTCGATAAGAGCAAGACCGATGATCATGTTGACCTGAATCTTACCTGATGCTTCAGGATTACGGGCAATACCGGAGCAGGCGCCGCCGATACCGGTACCCATACCGATACCACAACCAAGGGCGGCAACACCGACGGACATTGCAGCAGCGATACAGATCAGGGCCAGGTTAGTATCACCAGCCGGGGCGCTGCCGGCATCGGAAGCCAAGGCAATCGTTGAGAGACCCAGTACCATCATTACAGCCAGAACAGAGCTTACAGTTACTTTTTTCATTGTTCAATTTCCTCCAAAGATAATGTTGTTTTTTTGGCCTTCTTCATTAGATGTCTATCTAAACCTAAACGAAAATTCGTAATTTCTTTAATCAGTGAGCGTGCTCCATAGCTGCCGAGAAGTAGAGAATTGAGAGGAGCGTAAATACCAGCGCCTGTACAATGGAGACGAAAACGCCGAGGCAGAGAATCGGAAGCGGAGCAAAGAAGGCGCCGGCCAGCATGAAGAGGATGCCGAGCAGGGTCTCTTTTGCCATGATGTTGCCGAAAAGCCGGATGGAGAGAGACAGAATACGGGCGAAATGACTGATGAGCTCAACCGGAAACATAAGCGGAATCAACCACCAGAGCGGCCCCAGAAAATGCTTGATATAGCTTGCGCCGTGGAATTTAAGACCCAGGATATGGGTGGTGGTGAAGACGATCAGCGTACAGCCCAGGGTAATGTTGATGTTTGATGTCGGAGACATAAAACCGGGCATAAGACCGACCATGTTGCCAACCAGGATATAGAAGGCAAAAGTTGCAAGCATGGGGAACATCATCCTGGCCCCTTCCTTGCCCATGTTATCAGCCATAAAACCTTCCATGAACCCGATAACGGCCTCCCAGAAATTCTGCCCCTTGCCCGGGACCATTTCCATTTTTCCCATGGTAAGCTTCGGCACTAAGATCAAAAAGGCCATGACAAACCATGTGTAGGTCATATGCGGTGAAACGAGTTTGGAAAGCAGGGTGTCACCGATCGGGCCATGCGGCACAGGCATGCCGATTGCCTCCAGAATAATTGAGATAAACAGAATTGGATGTTCCATGGTTTATTACGAAGCCTCCTTCATTGTTGTATACATCTTTTTCGCCTCAGTCGCGCCGACTATGACAATGCTCAACACCACCGTTGACAAGCCGACCAGAAGACCTGGGATATAGAGCATCTGGTTGCGGATGATATAGTAGAGAAGCAGTGCCAAAAGGGCAAGACGGGCATAATATTTTATAAAAAAAAGGATCTTGGCAGCATGAATCGGACCGCTGAAGATTTTCCGTATATCCTTTTTCAACCACACGAAGCTCAGTATGGAAATCCCGCCGCCGGCAAAGATTGAAACCGCGGCATGCCGTGAGAAAAGAAGCCATGCTGCGATTGCCATTGCCAACAGAAGAATCAGGCTGGTACGCTGAATTTTCGATACTGATATGTCCTGCTGCATGTTCATTCTGAATCCGAATTTTCTTTTTCCCTCTTTTTCACCATAAGAAACAGATTCTTGAAGGCGGCGATGATCCCGAAGCCCAGAAATATGAGGGTCAGCCACGGGGATGTTTTTCCGTCAAAAACCTTGTTGTCCAGGAAATGACCAATCCAGACCCCGATAAAGACCGAAAAACCGACAGTCATGCCGATGGTGGAAACGTCCCCCACCATCTTCAGCATCTCTTTGCGGGGATTATACTTTGCCATTTCCTACCTCTCTGGTCGCGCCTGTTAACCGCTGCGAAACATGAATACTAATTCACTTTACCGGCATCAGAGACAATCGGGCGACCAGATAACAGGGGAAATTGTTCCACTTGATAGCATGGTATCTGCCCAATGTCAACGGGTTTTCGCTCACCCGGCCATTTTTTTGAATGACCATTCAGTTTTTTCAAGAGCCAGCTCCAGGTCTTCTGAAGAATGCGCATCCGAGATAAAGGCGGCCTCAAACTGTGAGGGCGCCAGATAGATGCCCTGGGACAGCATTTCGCGATAGAAGATTCCATACTTCTCCGCATCCGCTTTCATCGCAGAGGCAAAATCCGTCACAGGCCCGGACGTAAAAAAGCATGTCATGGCGGAACCGGCCCTGTTTAAGGTGGTTGCCATGGAATATTTTTCCGCCAGCCTTTTCAGCTCATCAGCATAGGAAACAGCCTTTTCTTCCAGCCGCACATAAAAGCCGGGCTCCTGCAACACCTTGAGAGTCGCAACGCCTGCCGCCATGGCCAGGGGATTGCCGGAGAGAGTGCCGGCCTGGTATACCGGTCCGTCCGGCGCTATCATATCCATGATATCTTTTTTGCCGCCATAGGCGCCCACCGGCAGACCGCCGCCGATGATCTTGCCCATGCAGGTCAGATCGGGCATGATGTTGAATGCGCTCTGAGCGCCGCCGAAACTTAACCGAAAACCGGTGATTACCTCATCAAAGATGAGAACAATGCCGAGTTCAGCGGTAAGCGCCCTGAGCTTCTGCAGAAAGCCGTCCTTCGGCGGAATGACACCCATATTGGCGGCAACCGGCTCGATAATGATACAGGCGATATCCAGGCCCTGGTCTCGGAGGGTTTTTTCCAGGGTGGCCTCGTCATTATAAGGAATGGAAATCGTATTCTTGACAATATCATCAGGGACCCCGGGACTCCCGGGTATGCCGAGCGTAATGACACCGGAGCCGGCCTTGACCAGGAAGGCATCGGCATGACCATGGTAGCAGCCGTCAAACTTCACCACCGCCTTTCTGCCGGTATAGCCGCGTGCAAGCCTGATCGCACTCATCGTGGCCTCGGTCCCTGAGTTCACAAACCGCACCTTTTCAACCGACGGCATGGCCTCGGTCACCATCTCGGCAAGTTCAACCTCAAGCGGTGTCGGCGCTCCATAGCTTGTCCCCTTTGCCAGCGCCTCTTGGATGGCCTCGACAACGGCCGGGTGGTTATGACCCAAAATCATGGGACCCCATGAACAGACGAAATCCACATAGGAATTGCCGTCAACGTCGATAATCTTTGATCCGGCCGCCCGCTCGATAAAGACCGGGTCGCAGCCCACGGACTTACACGCCCGCACCGGGCTGTTGACGCCGCCGGGAATAAGTGTCTGGGCTTTCTGAAAAAGACCGGCGGATTTATCAGTAATCATAGTATAAGGCCTCCTTGAGAGTCTAGTAATGTATGTCTATCCATAAATGAAATTGCTGTCCAGTGGCGAAAGAAGGAATATAGCATGCGGACTCTTCTTCTGTCAAAGATGTAATGTCCCTGAAAAGCGCCATATTTTTTTTATCAGCCTGATAATACATTTATTTAGAAGCGGAAACGGGCCGATACGAAACTCTAACTGTCATACAACACCATGGGCATGCCACCGGTTGTCGGCCGGAATCAATTCCCTTGACAAGTTTTGCTACACCATTGTAATACACTTCTGTTGCAGTACGGCATGAAAATGGTTTCTACATCCCGGTTTGATTCGTCCGTTAATATAACAGACGCAGGCGACTCCCTGCCCGGACGCTTTCCCTGTAACAACTGAAAAAATTTTCCTGAAAACTCTTGAGGAGCAAGACATGGACAACAATGAACTCCTGCTCGGCATCGACCTCGGAACCTCCAGGACTGCCGTCATGTCAAATAAAGGTTACAAAAAGATGACCCGCTCGGTGGTCGGCTACCCCAAGGACATTATCGGGATCAAGCTTATTGGAGATACCCAGGTTTTCGGAGATGAGGCCCTTGCCAAACGCTCCGCCCTGACCCTTTATTCTCCCCTTGAAGACGGTGTCATCCGAGAGTCGAGCGACCGTGATTATAATGCGGCCTTTGAGCTTATCCGACACGTTGTCGAAGAGGCGCGTGAAGGGTTTGACGGCGATGTCTGCGGCATTATCGGCGTTCCGGCCCGGGCATCCGTCATAAACAAAAACCTCCTGCTGCAGATCGCCAAAGAGATCCTCACTGTTTCTCTGGTTGTTTCCGAACCGTTCATGGTCGCCTACCACCTGAACAAACTCTCCAACTGCATAGTTGTGGACATCGGGGCCGGC
>DAOVSZ010000010.1 GCA_030627725.1 Desulfobulbaceae bacterium | reverse complement strand
TCCGCCCTGCTTGGCATCCGGCAGGAGGTGTATTATGAGGGGCAGGCGGCAATCGAGCTTGAGATGGCCTGTGGCAATGATACGGACGGTTTCTATCCGATTGAACTGCGAGAGCATGGGAATACCTTTGAAGTTTTGCTGGAACCTCTGGTGCGGGGCATTGTGGAGGACCTGGTCAAAAAGACGGCAACGGATGTTGCGGCGGCAAGATTTCATAACACGCTCACTGAGATTATTTGTGCGGTCTGTCTGAAGATACGCGCGTTAAGCAGGCAGAGACGGGTCGTTTTGAGCGGGGGTGTTTTTCAGAACAGGCGTCTTCTGGAAGCAGTGTATACGCGGCTTGGTGCGGAGGGATTCGACGTCTTTATGCATCAGGCGATACCGACGAATGACGGCGGCATATCACTGGGGCAGATTGCGGTTGCTGCGGCAATCAGAACCAGTTAAACTCTTACAGCTCTGAGTTTTGCCCAGGTTAATATGTTACAACAAATCTTGGTGCATGTAATCCCGCTGAGATTTTTTTGCTGCTCAGACGAGCAAAGGGCTCGCACAAAAATAATTTCACATTTTGAGGCGCAACTATACCTACCCACCGATGCTCAGAACCGGTCGGATGTATCGCTGCGAAAGAAGCAGGAACATGAAAAAGCCAATATTTGTTGTTCTGTATATCATCGCGTGCATCTGTCTGATCTTTTACGGCCCGAGGATTTTCTCGACCCTCTTTGGCTCCGGTTTAAAAAGTATGAGCACCCGCGCCGCCGACGCCCGCATGGAGGAGGGCGCCTACTATCCCCTCCGTGCGGTGGCCGGCGTGCAACTCGGCCATATCCTGATCAACTACCATATCGATGAAGCGAGCGGTCTCTGCCGACCCCGGTTCATCAACAGAGTTTGTCCCAGTCCGCAGGCCGATTCGGCACAATTCAGAGAGCAACAGGAGGGACTTCAGGAGGAATTGCACGAACATATCCTCCTGCTGCGATCCGGCGCCGATGCGGATGATTCAGGCTTCGTCACCACGGAAGAGGGGGCCCGATTTCGGGAACTGTTTGAATTCGGCCATCAGGCTGCCAACTGCCTTGAAATGGAAAAGTCCGGGCTGGGGGACGAAACAGTCCGAAATCTGCAGGATTATCGGGAACTGGTCGCCGGTTACCCTTTGAAAATCAGGGGGTTTTTTCCGGTTGCCGGAGACCGATCTCGTAAAGTCTTAGAGGAATAAAGGTGCTTACGTTCCCTTTCGTTCCCTCTTTTCACATCTGCCTTTTAACTTTTCGTTTCTCCTGAGAAATTCCTGATGTAATATTCGAGACGGGTGGCCTGGGTTGGTTTGAGCTTGCCGAAGCTGACACAATGACGTCTGGTCGGCACGCTGCCGTTATCCATCTTATGGTCGGCGACACTTTTTATCGACACATCATCGATGTAGAGTTCATCGTCAAAATAGATATTCAGCAGCTCAAGTTTATTGGCTAATGTTTTTTCTGAAACATAGTGAAAGGCAAGGCCGCCCATACTGATATCGACGATGTGATAGGGCAGTTCCTGAAAGTTCGGTCCTGAAGCTGCCATTGCACGCTCCTGAGTCTGGTACCGGATGTGATTCCGTCGTTCAGAAGTATGAAGTTTCATGCCGTTTGCGTTCATAAGGCTTACTCCTCAATTATAAATTAATTGTAACTTCAAGTAACCTCAAAAAAACTCTGTGCCTTTGTGCCTGTATAGTTATATTTCTCTTAGCATATCTCCCGGGAGTTTGGCAATAATTTTGTCATCAAAGCTTTTTTCTTGCCATTTGGTCTGGATAGCGTAAAATCATCCTTCATTTGAAGGGATGAGGCTGAAGGATGAAGCCTAAAGCCTAACAGCCTATAAACAGGAGAACAAAAATGCCTGGATTCGAGATTTTTGGTGAGAAGGAGAAGAAAGAGATATTAGAGGTCTTAGATACCGGTGTACTGTTCCGCTATGAATTTCCTGAACAGCGGAAGGGGGTTTATAAGGTGCGGACCTTTGAGGAGAAGTTTGCCGCCTATTGCGGCGCAAAGCACGCCCAGGCGGTCACCTCAGGGACCGCTGCTTTAAAGGTCGCTCTCGCTGCCCTTGGTGTCGGTGCCGGTGATGAGGTGATCACCCAGGGGTTTACCTTTGTCGCCACCTGGGAGGCGATTTTTGATATCGGCGCCATACCGGTCTTTTGTGAGGTCGATGAGACCCTTAATATGGACCCGGATGACCTTGAGAAGAAGATAACCGCAAAGACAAAGGCCATTATTCCTGTGCATATGATGGGTGCGCCGGCCAGGATCGAAGAAATCGTGGCAGTTGCCGACCGGCACAATATTCCGGTGTTAGAGGATACGGCCCAGGCAGCCGGCAGTTCGCTCAACGGGAAAAAACTCGGCGCCTTTGGAAAATGCGGCACTTTTTCCTTTGATGCGGTCAAGACCATGACCACCGGCGAGGGCGGCATGATCATAACAGACGACGAGGAGTTATGGCGGAGCATGTCGGAGTACCAGGACCACGGCCACGACCATGCTGTCAATCCCGGCGGCCGCGGCGGCGAGGGTCGGAGGTTTATCGGTTTCAACTACCGGATGATGGAATTGCAGGGCGCGATCGGGCTTGCTCAGCTTGCACGGCTTGACAGTGATATTATAGCGCCGCAGAAGAAGAACAAGGCTGCAATGAAGGAGGCTGTGGCAAAGCTTCCGGGCGTCACCTTCAGAAATATCCTTGACGAGAACGGAGACAATGCGACTTTTCTGGCCTTTTTTCTGCCTGACGGGGAAAAGGCGAAAAAGGTGAATCAGGTATTGCAGGAGAACGGGGCCGGCGCTGTTTATTTTGCCGTCAATACCTGGCATTATTATCCGAAATGGGAGCATCTGTTGAACGGGTCCACCCTGTGCGCGTCCGGCTGGCCGTTTGCTGACAGTGAATCGCGGAGAAAGGTCGTCTATGATCCGGAAGGCTTGCCGAAATCAGCCGCGATCATGGACCGTCTGCTCGTCTATCAGGTGCCGGTGAAGCTTTCGGACGAAAGGCTGGCGCAGATCACGACAGCGCTTGAAAAGGCGGCGATGATCTAGGGGGCAGGGGCCAGGGACCAGGGGCCAGGGATTAGGGATCAGGGGCCAGGGAATAGAGGGCAGAGGGCAATTACTTATAATCTGTTTATTTCTGATGTTTTCATTTCCCCTAACCCCTGTCCTTTGTCCCCTGAATATAAACATCGAACCGGCTGTTTTTGCTTCTGATGGTCAGTGAGGGGCGGGGGCCGTCAATCATGGGCGCTGATTTCGGTCTTTTGACAACGACCCTTTGGGCGGCATACGAAAGGGCCGTGGCAAGCAACTGCGGCGCATCTTCGTCTTTTCCCACAATTTTGCGGAGCAGGCGCATCTCTTTTTTGACCAAGGCGGACTTTCTGCGCAAGGGATACATGGGGTCGAGATAGATAACATCCGGGATTTCTCCTGAAAAAAGAGATGCCGGATTTTTACTGTCAGCGAGAATGAGACGCATCCGTTCTCTGACGGTTTCCCCAACTTCAGGGTCGGTCTCGGCTCGTCTCAGGCCGTCCTCAAGGAGAGCGGCAATGATCGGAGAGCGCTCTGCCATGAAAACACGGCAGCCGAGACAGGCGAGGACAAAGGCGTCCCTGCCGAGGCCCGCGGTAGCATCGAGAACGGTCGGCAGCAGTTTTCCTTTTATCCCGATCGCCCTGGCAAGGGGCTGACGTCTGCCGCCGCCGCGGCGTCTTCTGTAGTCGGCACGGCCGGAGGTAAAGTCGACAGAGACCGCACCTGGGGCATCAGCGCTGTTCTGCCGCAGTTCGAGCCGTGTCTCTGTTGCAACAAGAAAAAAATCGTAATCGGGGGACGCAAGGTCCGCTAAGGGGAGTTGCAGACGGTCGGCCAGTTCCGCCGCCTTGGCGCGCCGGCTTTCGGACGAAGCTGCGACAGCTATTTTCTGTGCATTAACTGAGGACATAGTTGAAAGACTTTATACTAAAAGTTATATTTTTTCTGAACCCTGAACCCTGAACCCTGGACCTTGAAACATAATGGATCTTCAGCATAAATTACAGCCAAAAGTTGTCGCGATTATTCCGGCGCGGTATCACTCAAACCGTTTTGAGGGAAAGCCGCTGGCGAATATCCTCGGCAAACCCATGATACAGCATGTCTATGAACGCGCAAAGTCCGCCTCGATTCTGTCACAGGTTGTGGTGGCCACGGATGATGAACGGATTGCCGAATGCGTCCGTGGTTTTGACGGCGATGTGGTGATGACGAGCCCGAATCATGTCTCGGGCACCGACCGGCTTGCAGAGGCGGCAACGCTTCTTGATATTCCGGAGCAGGACGTTGTCGTCAATATCCAGGGCGATCAGCCCCTGTTTCCGCCGGAGGTCATAGACCAGGTGGCAATGCCGCTCCTGGAAGACCCGGCCCTGCCGATGGCAACATTGATCTATAAGATTATCAGACCAGAGGAGATCGATGACCCGAACCATGTCAAAACGGTGTTTGACAGGAACGGGATCGCGCTTTATTTTTCCCGCTCATCCATCCCGTTTCAGCGCAACCCTGATGAGCCTGTCCCGCCGACCTATTACAAACATCTCGGTTTTTACGCGTATCGGAAAGGGTTCCTTCTCACCTTTGTCGGTCTGCCCGAGGGCGAGTGGGAGCGATTCGAGAAACTCGAGCAACTCCGTGCCCTTGAATATGGGTATAAGATCAAGGTGGTCCTGACGGAACACGATTCCATTGAGGTGGATACGCCCAGGGATGCGGAACGGGTTGAGGAGATAATAAGGGACTTAGGTTGAAGGGGTTTGTTGGGTTATAGAGTTATAGGGTTTGTTTAACTGCCGAACCCATAAACTCAATAACTCTATAACTCAATAACCCAATAAACACAAAAACGAGGTAACAATGCGAAATAAAATTACGATTATTGGAGCAGGAAATGTCGGCGCCACCGCCGCCCACTGGGCTGCCACCCGGGGACTCGGTGATGTTGTACTGTTGGATGTGGTGGAGGGAGTTCCGCAGGGAAAGGCGCTTGACCTTTTGCAGTCCGGCCCGGTTGACGGCTTTTCCTATTCAGTAAAAGGCTCAAATGACTATAAGGACTCGGCTGATTCTGATGTGGTTATCATTACCGCCGGTCTGGCAAGAAAGCCGGGTATGTCCCGGGATGATCTCTTGGCGAAAAATGTGGCGATTGTAAAGTCCTGCGCCGAAGAGGCGGTCAAACATTCGCCGGACTGTGTCCTCATCGTGGTCACAAATCCCATCGATGCGATGGTCTATACCGCCTTCAAGGTCTCAGGGCTTCCCGAGAATCGTGTCGTCGGCATGGCCGGGGTCCTTGATTCCGCCCGCTACCGGACCTTTCTTGCCGAGACCCTCGGCGTATCACCCAAAGATGTCAATGCAATGGTCATGGGGATTCACGGCGACAATATGTTGCCGCTCGTGCGGCTTGCGAACGTTGCCGGGGTGCCGGTAACCGATCTTTTGTCTGAAGACGAACTGGATAAAATCGTTTTTCGGACCCAGAAGGGCGGAATGGAGATCGTCAATCACCTGAAGACCGGCAGCGCCTATTACACGCCGGGTCTCGCCGCAATCGAGATGGCCGAGGCCATTCTGCACGACAGCAAAAGGGTGCTTCCCTGCGCTGCGTATCTTAAGGGCGAGTTCGGGATCTCCGGTTGTTTCCTGGGAGTCCCGGTCGTTTTGGGGGAAAACGGTGTCGAGCGAATTGTTGAGTTTGCGTTGACGGCGCTTGAAAAAGAGGCGCTCTTGGAATCCGAGACCGCGGTCAGAAAACAGATGGAAGAAACCGGACTGTGATTCAGAAGAAAGAGGACAGAGGGCAGAGGACAGGGAGTGGGAAGCCGATTGCATCAGATCGGCTAGTCTCGCGCTTGGAGAAACTGCAGAAGGCGACATTCAATCCGCTTGATCTCGTTGCCCGTCGCAATCTGGATGAGAAGCTGATAGAACTGGATCTGCTGGGACCTCCCGAGGGGCCGTATCAGGCGATTGAGGCCTTGCGGCAGATGACGAAGGTCCTTGATGAAGTCGACACTTCCGGTCTCAACGTGGTGGTCTTTGGCGGCGGTACGGGGTTGTCAAATGTCATCGGCGGCGACAGTAGAAGAGATGACTGGCCGCACGACCCTTTCCTTGGTCTGAAGGAGTTGTTTCCCAAGACCCGTTCTATCGTCTGTGTTACCGATGACGGCGGTTCGACCGGAGAACTGTTGAAAGACCTGCCGATTATCGGTCTCGGGGACCTGCGGCATGTTCTGCTCTCTTCGATCCAGGAACGGCGGCTTCTTGCTCGCTATGGCCTTGGCAGGTCGGAAGCGGCGCAAGTGGTCGAGGTGATTGCGTCTCTCTTTAATTGCCGGTTCGTTGAGCAGCCTTCGTCTATCGAGGAGATTGAACGTCTGGACGGAATTGACCTGGCTGCTCTGCCCGAGGAGATGCGTGAGTCCTTGTACCGTCTTTTGGCGTCTCTTTTTACCGATTCCAGGTTGGTTCCACTTCTGCAACGTCCGCATTGTCTTGGTAATCTTCTCCTTGTGGCGGCAATTCTGCAACATACGCAGGATGACGATCATTCCACCTGCGAGGAAATTTCTCCTGAGTGTCTTCTCCGGGGGATCAGATTTCTTGCCGAAATACTGGGGGCCTCTCCTGATGCTGTTCTGCCCTGCACGACAACGCCGGCCCAGCTTATGATTCAGTATGCAAACGGCGTTCTGGTGACTGGCGAATATAAATCCGGCCATGTAAAGCGCGGCTATCCTGTCGACCGTGTTTTTGTCGCCTTTGCCGGTGAGCCGCATGTCCCTCGTGAGGTGTTAGGGTGCATCAAGGAGGCGGATATCATCGTCTTTGCCCCTGGAAGCCTGTATACCAGTATCATTCCTATCATGCAGCTTCCCGGGATAACCGACGCGGTGCGGGACAATGATCATGCCTTAAAGATTCTGGTGGCAAATTTCTGGGTGCAGCGAGGCGAGACAGACCTGGTCCGGGAGGACCCGGGGCGCCGTTTTTACGTTTCTGATCTTCTGCAGGCCTATCACCGGAATATACCGGGAGGGGTCAAAGGGCTTTTTGAGAAGGTCCTGACCTTGAGCCTGCAGGACATACAGGGAAGTATTCTGCAGAGTTATGCGCTGGAAAGGAAGATCCCTATCTATCTTGATCGCGGCAAGGTCTGGAAGATGGGATTTATGCCTGTTGAGGCCAGAATATTCTCCAAGAAGGCATTGGGAGAGAGAAGGGTCGTGCAGCACGACCCTGATTCGCTGGCTCGAGCGATCCGGACGGCATGGACGGTTAGAGGGGTTCTTTCTGAAAGGGCGGAAGGGGACATCTCCCTTCCCATATCTGTGGCGGCCCCTTTTGTTGCCGGCGATGGGATTACTCCGAACAGGCGTTTTGCACATATCAATGCCCGCCTGAATGAAATAGATGTGACTGACCAGCTCGTTGATACGATTGTCGATATCCTGTGGGCGCATGGTGATATCCCGGTTGCGCATCTGGATTATATCGCCGGAGTGCGGCTCGTTGAACGGTCCGAATGGCGTCGCAGTCAGGAGTGGGACAATATCTTTTCTTTCTTTGAGCCGGCGGACCGGGAGATAAAGATCCGTGAGGATGTCTTTGATAAGGCGAGCCGTTTTGAGGTGGCCTTTCTGGTCGCGCTCGGCCAGTCGCTTCTTGGAAATTACGCTGGAGAGAAAGCTATGCTTCCGGTTGAGATAAACGGGGGGAGCCTCGGCAAGGCGTATCAACTCACCCTGCGGCAAGAGAGTGAACGGGACTGTTTTTTCAGCGGTGAAGAGTTAGCGCGCTATCTTGCCCTCGCCCGAATGAACCGGTCCTTGAAAAGCGAACGTGTTTATACGCGGCTTGTTGCTGGCCAAGAAGGATTCACCCCGCCCGGGCTCCTCTTTGGTCTCACCTATGCATGGTATCTCGACAACCGGTTCGCCCCCTATATTGACTATAAAATGGCTATCGACAGGACAGAGATGTCCGACCTGATCCCGGAGCAGAAGAAGATTCTTTCCCGGCGCTGGGAGATGGTTGATTTCTTCCGGACCGTTGTTTTCCGGCAGGCCTCATTACTTTCTATGAAGTGAATCCTCTCTTCAGGATGTCTCATTCTTTCCCTCCTCCCGATATGGTCCACAATATTGCCCGGATGATGGTTGCGGAAGGAGTCGAGTTTTTACCGTAAACTGTAAACTGTCAACCGCAAACCGCTTTCACACCCCTCGCTTTCTGTCCGGCCAGAGGACCTTGTGAAGTTGGACCTGCATACGGACGGACAGCGTGTCGGCAAGGACCCATTCGGCAAGACGGTCTGCCTGCAGTCTGCCTTCAACCGGTGAGAACAACAGGTTCTTTTCTTTAAGGCCATATCTCTCGATGGTCTTTATTGCCCAGTCGTAGTCATCTCGGGAGCTGAGTACGAATTTTATCTCATCTTGTTTGGTCAGGTATGTGAGATTTGTAAAGTCCATCTTTTCGTGCATCCCGCTGTCCGGACACTTGATGTCCATAATTTTGATAACACCGGCCGGGACCCTGTTCAGCGGGATGCTGCCGTTGGTCTCAAGAAGCACGGTGCGGCCCTCCTCTTTCAGGAGATCAATGAGCGGATAGACATTTTCCTGCAGCAAGGGCTCTCCACCAGTTATCTCCACCAGGGCATGCGGGCGCTTTCCGGTAAAATCAATGAGTTCGTCAAGAGTTTTTTCAAACCCGTCTTCTTCGTAGGTGTAGCGGGCATCACAATAGCTGCATCTGAGGTTGCAGCCTGCAAGCCGGATAAAGACGCACGGCAAGCCGGCAAAGGATGATTCCCCCTGGATACTGTAGAAAATCTCTGAGACCAGAAGGGTGCGATCATGTGCCAAAATAGGTCACTCCAGAGGAGTCGGTTTCGCAGACCGTAATGCTGTGCAGCTGATACCGGTCTGTTTGAAGGCTTTCCAGCAACGTGTCGAAGATGTGGACGGCGATGTTTTCCGAGGAGGGATTTTTTTCTGTAAAGGCCGGGTGCTCGTTCAAGTCCCTGTGGTCAAGGTCATCGATGACCGTTTTGACTGCATTCTTGACGGCCCGGAAGTCGATTCCCATTCCAAGTTTGTCGAGTTCCGTTGCCCGGACCGTGACCGTAACCTTCCAGTTGTGGCCATGGGGCCTTTCGCAGTTGCCGGGATATTCACGAAGATGATGGCCGCCGCAAAAATGGGTTTTTATGAATATATCGAACATTGTTTTCTCCTTAAAAATGTTTTCAGCTATTGAGACTTTCTTTTACTCCAATTTACTCTCGAAGAACAACAGAAAAAATCATGCTCAATGATTTCAGAAAAATGTGTTACTATAGCAAACTTTCAGGAATGAACTGGCGCCACAGGCGGCACACCCCTAACCCCTAACCCCCGACCCCTGACTTTTTTACAGGAGATGTGATATGTCTATAGTTTCGCCGTTCTGCGGCCTTCGTTTTAACCCGGAAAAGGTGTCCAGCATTGAGGATGTGGTGACCCCGCCCTATGATGTTATTGATGAACGGGCCCAGGCCGCATATCTGGCCAAGAACCCGTACAACATGATCCAGCTCGATCTGATCAAAAAGAGTGGTCCCGGCGATGATTCAAGCCGCTACACCGATGCGCTGAATCTGTTTGAAAAGTGGCAGGAGGAGCGTATTCTCGTTCGTGACCAGGAGCCGTGCTTTTACATCTATCACACCACGTATATGCACCCCTCCGGGAAAAAGCTTACCCGGAAGGGTTTTGTTTCGCTGGTCGGGCTTGCCGAATTTTCTGAAGGGATTGTGAAACCCCATGAGAAGACATTTCCCGGCGTTACCTCTGACAGGTTCCGGTTGATGGAGACCTGTCAGGCGCATTTCAGCCAGATATTTTCTCTCTATTCCGATACAAAGGGGAGCGTCATGGCCGAGCTTGAGTCGGCCCGCTCCTCTCTGCCCCTCTGTTCGCCCCTCTGTTCAGTTGAAGACCAGGATGGATGCATCCACGCCATCTGGCCGGTGACTGACCCTGAGGTCATAGCAAAGGTGAGCAGTATGTTTGAAGACAGGTCTCTCTACATTGCCGACGGTCACCATCGCTATACAACGTCGCTGCAGCTGCGCCGGTTGATGCTGGAACGTCATGGTGAGCTTCCTGCGGACAGCCCGTACAATCGGACCTTGATGTATCTGTGTCCGATGGAAGATCCCGGTCTGTCGGTGTTGCCTGCCCACCGGCTGGTCCGAATGCCGGGTAATGTCTCTGTTGATGATCTGATTGAAAAACTTGGCGCTGGTTTTGATGTTGAAGAGATCACCGGCGGGACCCGGGAGATGCTGACGGCTGAGGTCCTTGACCGGATGGATGAGCATCTCAAAGTTTCTGCTGATAACGCCGCAACAATGTTCGGGCTCTATCACGCCCGTGAAGACCGCTGTCTGCTGCTGACCTTGAAGGAGGGTGTCATGGCGGCTGAAACCGGAGACATGTCTCCGGCGCTCCAAGACCTTGACGTGGTCGTATTGTCCGACCTGGCGCTCAAAACCTACCTTGACGTCTCTCATGAGGATTGCGAAGAAAAAGACCTGGTCGATTATCTCTCCGATCCTGACGAAGCGCTGGATCTGGCGGTAAAGGAAAGCAGCGAGAGTATCGAGCGCACCCCTGTTCTTTTTCTGATGAATCCGACAACCGTTGCCCAGGTGCGGAGAGTGGCGGATGAAGGACTTGTCATGCCCCACAAATCCACCTATTTTTATCCCAAGATTCTGACCGGTCTTCTTTTGAATAAGATGTAGGGAAGACAAACCGTTTAAGCTGTTTAAACTGTTCAAACCGTGATGGATGGAAAATTCACAGACGATTCTTTGTTCGATGGCCGGCTTGTATGCCGCCAGCATAAAGACGGATACCGTTTCTCGGTTGATGCCGTGCTCCTTGCCCATTTTATCTCCCCGAAACCAGAACAGAAAATCCTTGATCTCGGCGCCGGGTGCGGCGTTGTCTCCCTTGTCCTGGCCTGTCGCTGGCCGGGAATACATCTGACCGCTCTTGAACTGCAGCCGCATCTGGTTGATCTTATAGTCCATAATATTCGTGAAAACAGTTTTGAAGATCGGATGCAGGCGGTTGCAGGAGACCTTCGCAATCTCTCCGGCCCGATTGCACCGGGCGGCTTTGACTGGGTGGTCTGTAACCCGCCCTATAGGAAGCACGGGACCGGGCGGCGTAATCCGGGCGAGGAGGAGGCCCTGGCGCGGCATGAGATCAACGCAGATCTCCATGCGGTTCTAAGGGCTGCGTCCTATGCCGTCAGAACACGGGGCCGGGTGGCGCTGGTCTATCCGGCAAGTCGTGCCGCTGGTCTTATCGCGGAATTGAAAAGTGAGAATTTTGAGCCCAAGCGTCTCCAGGTTGTCCACAGCTATCCGGAGAGCCCGGGCAAGCTGGTCCTGGTCGAGGCGGTCAAAAACGGCGGCGAGGAACTCACGATATTGCCGCCGTTTTATGTCTACAAGGAACCGGGCGGAGAATATTCAGAGGAGATGGCCCGGTGTTATGTGTCGAATTGAGAGCATTCTCTTTTTCTGGAAGAGCGCGGCCTTACGCATCCGCCTGCAGCTGGGCAAGGTTGTCACGTGCAAATTCGATTCCGGGATCGAGTGAGAGCGCGAGTTCAAAATGGTCCGCCGCCTCTTTGGTCTTCCCGATTCTTCTGTAGTTGACTCCGAGGTTTGCGTAGTCGATGGCTGATGCCGGGTTCAGATCAACGGTGCGGCGAAAATGTTTGATCGCGGTTTCATATTTTTCCAGTTTGAAATGACAGAACCCGAGCATGTTATGAAGATCGGGGCGTTCATCGTCAAGTGATGTCCCTTTTGTGAGCACCTCAATCGCCTCTTCGTACCGGCCCATGTCTTTGAGGCAGTCACCCATATAGGAGTATATGTAGGGGATGTCTTCGGCCGACGGGTTGAGATCAAGCGCCTTCCGCAGATATGTGAGCGCCTCATCGTAGCGGCCGATTGCGGCCATGCTTCGGCCAAGGTAGAACTCGATAAAATAGGTGCCGGGAAGGAGGTCTTTCATGGCAGTCAGGCGATCAATGGCCTCAAACGGATCGTCTGCCGTGTCCGCCACCAGTTTGGCTGCAAAGAGACCGGCGTTGTTGCCGCGGGAGCGTTCTCGGAAATGGGCCCCCGGCACAATGGTGTAGATCGCAGGGACTTTCAGTTCCGGATGCATGGTGTTGATCACAAAGACGTCCATCTCAAGATTTTTGAGCGCCGCTAAGCAGTTTTCTATTTCAACCTTCATATTGCTGTCGCTCAGATCGGGCATATCGCTGAGACGTACTTTTTTTGTCGTTGTGGTAAGGTATGCAACCTCATCCATGCTCAAGGGTTTCGGCAGGCCGCTTGCCTCGTAGTTGGACTTTGTATTAAAATCGCCGGCCAGCTGCGCCACCTCGGTCAGGGCGCGGATAAGCGCCTTTTCCGGGTTGGGGGTGGTGCCTGCCGTAAACACGATTTCACTTGAGTCCGGGAAGGTGCTTCTGTCGATGGCAAAAGCGCCGACCGTCGGGATGCCGGTGTCCAGGGTAAAGTCATTCAGGTAGAACTCGATGCCGTTTTTTCTGTATTTCTCGATCAACTCTTTTGCCACCGGGTCTGTTGCCGAATCAGGGTCAATGAGAGGAACATCACGTTTTTCAAAATCAATCACGGCGCAGACATGGCGTTCAATTATCTCGGAAAGTCCCTGGATGACCGCTTCTTCGTATGAGTTTCCCGCGGCCGGACCGTTAAATTCGTTGATTGCGAAAAACCAGGAAAAAGGAATCAGCACATCCTCGTCCCTGGTCAGGTTCCTGGCCCATGTCCACTGCATGGTGATGCCGTCAAGGAGGTTTTCAAGTTGATCAACAGTGGTGATCGTATCATGCACTGAGCGAAGCAGCTGCTCGACCGGGAGAACAGGGCGCCCAGCTGCCGCGAGTTCTTTGTAGGTCCCGACCAGGAAATTGTCGGGATTTTTTTTGAAACTGAAGAAGCTGAACCGTTCGGCAAGCTCCAGGCAGGCGCTTGCCCGGGATTGCTCGGGGGTGCTTCCTTTGCCCATCTGTTTCTTATTGCCGATGATGTCGTGCGCGTCTTTCCCGCAGAGGCTGAAATAAACCGGAATATCCAGACGCCCGTTATCGATTCGCTGCACCTCTTTCAAGATATCCAGGTTGATCTCGCTCAGACGGTTTTTAAAACGGGCAACGGTCTCTTCCGGGGTGCATGCCTTGTCTTGATCGTAGGTATAGTGTTTAAAGCTGTCAGTCAGCCTTATGGTGTTTTTTTTCATGAGGGTATCCTTCAGTATTAATAAGAGGGTTAGATGGCTAGTGCTACAACGTGGTAATGCAAGAAATGAATGTAAAGAATAAATGAAAAAAAGGAAATCTTCAATCACTTATCCATCTTGCAGTATTGTTTCTCTTCGCGTAACTATTTAGGTGGAGCAGACAACTTGTCTAAACTCCATCCTGTAACTGTTCGGCATAAAAACTTCACTCTATAAGGATCTTGTGGTAGCCTGAACGTAATAATTTTATCCGCAAGGGAGATGTGTGATTATGGAAGAGAGCGAATTAGAGAGACTCATCGCGAGTCTTGAACAATATGCGAGGGCCAAGGATCCTATTGATCCGGAGTTATTGAAGTTGATACCTCATTTTACGACAATTTTTCCTGACCGGAGACTCTGGCCTGTGATCGTTAAATTATCCGGTTTTGACGGCATTGCCCATTTTGAGAAAAAGGAGATCAAGGCAGGGGAAAAACTGATTGTCGAGGGCCGGTTTGACCAGATGATCTACTGGATTCTGAAAGGGAGCGCTCAGGTCGTTATTCGAGTTAAGGGGCAAGCCAAGGTGATCCATAACACTCAGGCAGGAGAATGCATAGGTGAACTGGGCGTTCTGCGGGAGGCGATCCGCAAGGCCGATGTGGTGGTCGGCGACGGCGGGGCTGTCGTGCTTGAACTTGACTGGGCGATTACCGAAAAAGACTCGGAGCTGGGTAAATATTTTTACCATCTTATTGCCTTGAATCTTGCCGACAAGCTTGACAAGGCCTATGACCGGCAGCTGCATATCATTTCGAATTCGCTCAAGATCCTTCATGACAAGACCACCCAGTTGATTGAAAGAAACAGGACCCTTGAAGAGTTGCTGGCAAAATACGACATCACCTTTGCCTCCATGTCGCATGCCGACCCTGAGCAGGCCTTGACTCAGGCCATTATAAACCTGAAAGAAAGCCTTTCTCTTCTTGAACAACAGGAGGACAGGAAGAATCTTGATATGTTGGGAGTGGTGTAAGGGGGAATTCAGGTGTCAGGGGCCAGGGGTCAGGGGTCAAGAGCTAGGAGCCAGAATGGAGTGTTTTTAGCGGGTTTCTCCTGAATTCCGGCTCCTGGATTCTGAATTCTTCTGTTCCTTCCTCAAAAGGTCAGGTCCTGATTATCCTGCCGAGGGTTTTGTCGACCTCGAGGGCCTGGGTCATTCGGGCATTTAAAAAGTCTTCGGTGAGATATTTCCTGTTTTTTTCAATAAGGGAGCAGAGGTCTTTGATCCTGGCATCATCCGCCATGTTCAGGACCTTCTGGAGATTGTCTGCAAAGTCGCGGACGATTTTTCTGCCGTCTCCCTTGGTGGAGAGAATTTCTGCGTATGTCCTTGCATTCTGCGAGTGGACACGGGACATGGCCAGGATGCTGTAGAGGGAAGTGAGGGTGGAGTGGCTGCCGATATCGTCCGGCTCGATTTTGTTCTGCGCAAGCGTCATTGCGAGCGAAACCGAGATGCTGGTGGGCAGCTTTTGGCCCACACCCATGAGGAGATCGTGCTGTGTGGGCGTGTCGTGGGTGATGTCGGCGCCGTGTTTGTAGAGAAAGGCCTCGAATTCGCTGCACAGAGAGCCGCTTCGTGAGGTGCGGACCACTGCGGCCAGCTTGTCCTTCATGGTGACTGCCTGCGGTCCCCAGAGGTTGTGGACCAGCATCAGCTCAACGCCTTCGGCGGTTGATTCCATGGCAGTGTTCAGTGTGTCTTCCGCCTCGCCTGCAAGGAGGATCAGGGCCTGGCCTCCTTGCAGGAGTCTGCCGTATTGCCGGACGGTCGCAGCTGTGGCGCTGATCGGCACGCAGATGATGACAACATCCACATCAGGGACCATCTTCTCAGGTGTCAGTTCCGTGGAGCGGCCTGTAAGGACGGTCTTGTACCCCTCGTTTTCGAGTTTTTCGGCAAACCAGACGCTCATCTCGCCGGTGCCGATGAAACCGAAGGTCTCGATATGTTTGGTCCGGATCTCCAGGCGCGGATAGCTGCCAAGGATCCGAATAGACCCCGGCTCCTGGATAATTGAGTTCTCAATCCGGTCAATCGCTTCCTTGAGCGCCTTATCTTGAATATGACCTTCCGCCTCGATGTAGATCTTCATCTCCTGGGTCTTGACATCGGTTTCCGAGCGCAGGTCAAGCAGGTTGATGCCGCGACTGGACAATTCGCCAAGGATATCGAAAAGAAGTCCGACCCGGTCTTTCAAAGGCGCGGTAATCAGGGCCGAGGCATCGTATCCGGTGCGTTTTGTTTTTCTGTGGCTGAGGACTGCAAAGCGGGTCCGGTTATGGGAGGCAAGTTCTCGTTCCCGGACCACAAGATTTCGTGCCTTTAAGATCTCTTCCGCCTCGATTACACCACGGTCGGAAAGGTTGTCCGCCTTGATTTTTCTGATCGCCTCGTCGATGTCGTTGACGGCCAGAAGCGAGATGCCGGGAAATTTTTCAGCGATATATTCTTCACACTGCCTGAAGATGGATGTCGTGCCGATCAGCATCGAGAGATCATGCCGGTCATCAAGAGAGCCCAAAGAGAGGTGGATGGGCAGGACCACATTGTCGATCCAGTGTCCTTTGGAAAGCCTTTCCATCACGTGAAAGTATTCTTTTATATCACCTTCACGGGTATTGTAGACAGGGATGACCGCGTGATCGACTTCCTTTTTTTTAAAGGCTGAAATGACCTCGCTGATGCGCGGGTAGACGATGACGTCGGCGTCTGCGTTAAAAAGTTGCGCTGCCTGCCAGGCATGTGATCCCTGGGGACCTAGGGTTACGATTTTCATCAGTTGTACCTAATAAAGCGTTTTGGTTTACAGTTTTAAAGGCCAGGGGTCAGGGACCAGGGGCTAGGGGCTAGGGGCCAGGGGCCAAGGCTATTTCGCACCCTGACCCCTGACCCCTGATCTTAAGCTGTTACGTGAAGTATATATAATTTTCTTTTTAAATACTGTAAACCGTTAACTGTAAACCGTACACTTCGTTGTAAACTAAAATGCCTGCCAAAGATGTTGACGAATACCTGAATGCCTTGAAGGCCTCCCCCCGTTTCGGGCCGCAGGTGGTGCATCACGAGGAGTTTCCTGCCCAGTCGGCCCGGTTTGCCGAGGTAAAGAGACCATGGCCGCCTGAGATCGAAAAGGCCCTTTTACGAAGCGGCATTACAGAGCTCTACTCCCACCAGGCCGAGGCCGTGGACCGTATCCGGGAGAAAAAGAATGTTATTGTCGCAACGCCTACCGCAAGCGGCAAGAGTCTGATCTATAACCTGCCTGTTTTAGAAAAGGTCCTCACTGAACCGGGATCAAAGGCGCTCTATCTTTTCCCGCTCAAGGCCTTGGCGCAGGACCAGCTGCGGGTCATCACCGAGTTTATTTCAGGATTTCCAGAGGACCTGCGACCGCGGGCGGCGATCTGCGACGGGGACACTTCCGCCTACCACAGAAAGAAGCTGCGTCAAAATCCGCCGGCCATTCTTATCAGCAACCCGGACATGATGCATCTCTCCATGCTCGGCTACCACGAGAACTGGTCTCTCTTCTGGCAGGGGCTGACGCATGTCGTCCTGGATGAGGTCCATACCTACCGGGGCGTTTTCGGGTCTCATATGGCCTGGGTGCTGCGCCGGCTTCGCCGTATCTGCAGGATCCATAATGCCGATCCCCGGTTTGTTCTTTCGTCGGCAACCATTGCAAATCCTGAAAAATTCGCACACGACCTGCTGGGTCTTGATGTCGAGGTTGTGACAGAGACCGGCGCTCCCAGGGGTGGGAGGCATTTTGTCTTTATCGACCCGTATGACAGCGCGGGGCATGCGGCCTGTCAGCTCCTGGAGGCGGCCATCAAGAGGGGGCTTCGGACCATCGTCTATACCCAGTCACGGAAGATGACGGAACTGGTCTCGGTCTGGACGCAATCACGCCTGGGACCTTTGAAGAAGAAGCTGACCGCGTACCGGGCCGGGTTTCTGCCCGAGGAAAGGCGGGAGATTGAAATGCGGCTTTCCTCGGGAGACCTCTATGGCGTTGTCTCTACGAGCGCGCTTGAGCTTGGAATCGACATCGGTGAGCTTGATATCTGTATCCTGGTCGGGTATCCGGGCACTATCATGGCAACGTGGCAGCGGGGCGGCAGGGTGGGACGCAGGCTCAAAGATTCGCTTATCATTCTTGTGGCGCAGGAGGATGCGCTGGACCAGCATTTTATGCGGAACCCGGCTGATTTTTTTGAGCGCGGGGTGGAGGCGGCTGTCCTGAACCCGGAAAACCGGGTGATTATGGAGCGGCATCTTGTCTGCGCGGCAGCGGAACTGCCGATACCGGTCGATGATCCGCTTCTGTCCGGCAGTGCAGGCGCAGTTTTGTCCGAGATGAGTGAAGACGGCAGGGTCCTGCTCGGCCATGACGGCAGGGCCTGGTTTACAAACAGGAAATATCCCCACCGGGAGGTGGACCTTCGCGGCAGCGGCAAGACCTTTATGATCAAGACCGAAGGAGACCTGCAGCTTTTAGGCGAAATCGATGCCGGCCGGTGTCAAAAGGAGTGCCACCCCGGCGCAATATACCTGCACCGCGGCATGACCTGGCTGGTGACCCATCTTGATCTCAACGGCCGCGAGGTCGTGGTCAGACGGCAGAATGTCAACTATTTTACCCGCACCCAGGGGCAAAAAGAGACGGAAATCTTCAAAATCTATGCCACTATTACCAGACGGAACTTCAGGGCCTCTTTCGGTTTTTTGAGGGTAACAGAGACGGTGACCGGGTTCCAGAGGCGGCTTGTCAGGGGCCAGCGGATTATTTCCAGACAGTCGCTGGATCTTCCACCGCTTGTCTTTGAGACTGAGGGGTTGTGGATCGAGATTCCGGGTCCGCTGCAGGAGCGTCTTGAGCAGGACATGGTCCATTTCATGGGCGGGATCCATGCGGTGGAACACGCGGCCATCGGCATCTTTCCTTTGCTTGTCCTCTGTGACAGAAACGATGTGGGCGGCATTGCCCACCCGGCGCATCCAGAGCTCCCGGGCGCTGCTGTTTTTATCTATGACGGGCATCCGGGAGGCGTGGGCCTCTCCAGGCAGGCATTTGAACGGATAGAAGACCTGCTTGCAATGACGCAGAAGACGGTCGCCTCCTGTCCGTGCGAGACGGGATGTCCGTCTTGCGTTCATTCGCCTAAATGCGGGTCCGGGAATCGGCCGATTGACAAGGCGGCTTCTCTGCGTGTTCTGGAAGGGCTTCTTTCTTCTACTCTGAAAGATATTGATACGATGCCTGCCGTGCCGGCCCGGGTTTTGGAAGAATCGTCCGGGGGCGGAAGTCCTGTTACGGGAAAAAAGCAGGGAGGAGAAGAGGAAAACGAGAGGGGAATGACTCCTTTGTTGCCGGCTGGGGAGAAAGCAGCAAGGAGAAATGCTGCTGCAAGGGACGATGTAATGGATGAAGGAACTGATGCAGAACCTGTAG
>DAOVSZ010000013.1 GCA_030627725.1 Desulfobulbaceae bacterium | reverse complement strand
GGAAAGGTGGCATGGGCGCGGAGACTGTAGTGGCTGCCGCCAAGGTACACTGCATCGGCGCCGTAATGGATGGCTATCGTAAGCTTTTCAAAATTTCCGGCCGGCGCCAGCAGTTCGGGTATGTGAGGTGCTTTTTTGTTCATCTGAGGTACTGCTGAACAGTTACAGGATGGTGTTTGGGCCAATTATTTAGTTCCATCTGAATAGTTATCATCTGGATCGATAGTGTGTGAAAAAAAAGAATATTACCAGATTTGTCGACAGGTTGCCGTAAAAAGATATTGGGGGTACTATGCTCAGGCCGATATATGTACTCCTTGAGCGCCTTGGATAAAAAAACGGATTGAGCATGACTCTTCTCCCTGAAAATACCGAAAAAATAACCGTGGCGATGAGCGGTGGTGTTGACAGCAGCGTGGCAGCATGGCTCTTGAAGAAAAAGGGACATGACGTGCATGGTGTTTTCATGAAGCTTATCTCGCCGAATATGGACGAGCAGACAGACAGGGTGCGCCAGGTGGCGGCCAGGCTCGATATCCCTCTTGATTGTATTGATTTGTCGAAAGAGTTCGAGCAGGAGGTGCTTTCGTATTTCAAGAGCAGTTATTTTGCCGGAAAAACTCCCAACCCGTGCGTGGTCTGCAATCCGGAGATCAAGTTCGGACGGCTCCTGGACAGGGTTGCTTCGGAAGTCGGCAGCATGTTGGCCACCGGGCATTATGCGCGTGTCGAACATGCTGCCGGAGCGATGGTTCGACTCTTCAAGGGTATGGACCGGAAGAAAGACCAGTCCTATTTCCTCTGCCGTCTGCAGCAGAAACAATTACAAAGAATTTGTTTTCCGCTTGGAGAATATCGAAAAGCAGAGGTGTATGAGATGGCGGCAGAGTCCGGGATTGCCCCCCTGCATGCCGGTGAGAGTCAGGACGTCTGTTTTCTTGAGGACGGAAGTGTGAGTGATTTTCTGAAATCGCATGCCCCGGAAGGGAGAGAGGGGCCGATAGTGTCTGTTGCAGGCCGGAAGCTGGGAGACCATACCGGTATTCATGGGTATACGATCGGTCAGCGCCGTGGTTTGGGGATACCTGATGCCACCCCGTATTATGTGGTCGGGCTTGACCCGGAGGACAACCGGGTGATCGTGGGCAAAGATGCCGACCTGTGGAAGAGTTCGCTTCTGGCCGGTGGTTTTGTCTGGACTGCCGGGGTACAGCCTGAACTGCCGCAGGAGTTTGAGGTCAAGATCCGGTATCGTCACCAGGCGGCGCCTGCTGTTGTGACGGCAACAGCGTCTGGGGAGATTCATGTCAGGTTCAGCGAGCCACAGCGGGCGATCACACCCGGCCAGTTTGCCGTTCTTTACAGGGGCGATGAACTTGTCGGCGGCGGTGAGATTCTTTCTTCCCTGGAAGTAACTATTGAGGTATGAGTTCAAAGTTACAAAAAACTCCGGCCTGTAACTGCTGAGTAGTTACCCCTGGAATTTAGTTGAAATACGTGATAAAAAGAATTATTTCCATCAGATGGAAAGCGTTTTGCTGCTAGATATTTAAGGAAACCAATGAGTTCGAAGCGAAAACGGAGCGTTGCCGTTGCAACGCTCGGCTGCAAGGTAAACCAGTTTGAGTCCGCCTCTTTTCTGACCGGATTTGAGAAAGAGGGGGTGTCTGTTGTTCCCTTTTCGCATCCTGCTGATATTTATATTGTCAATACCTGTGCGGTGACCGCCAAGGCGGCGTCTCAGTCCAGGCAGATGATACGGCGGGCCATGCGCACCAACCCCGAGGCGCGGGTGGTGGTGACCGGCTGCTATTCTCAGGTGGAACCAAAAGAGGTGCTCAAGCTCTCTGATCAGCCGGTCTGCATCGTGGGAAACGGTCTAAAGGACCATCTGGTGGATATCGCACTGTCCGAGGAGTGCTGTGATCTGGAAATGTTCATGGGCGACATTGGCAGAAAAAAGGAGATCTGCCCTCTTCCGGTGCGAAAATTTGCGGGCAGGACCAGGGCCTTTCTCAAGATTCAGGACGGCTGCAACCAGTTCTGTTCCTACTGTGTGGTCCCCTATGCGAGGGGCCGCAGCCGGAGTCTTCCGAAGGAAAAGGTCCTTGAGCAGGCAGAAGTCTTTGCCCGTGAGGGATATAAAGAGATTGTCCTGACCGGGATTCATGTCGGGACCTATGGCAGGGACCTTTCTCCGTCGGTCAGTTTTCTTGATCTTCTCACCCTGCTGGCCGGGCGGCAGGGTGATGTCCGTTACCGGATCAGTTCACTGGAGCCAAGGGAAATCACATCTGAGATACTGGAGTTGCTTGCGAATACGGAAAATTTTATGCCGCATCTTCACATTCCTCTGCAGAGCGGGGATGATCGGATTCTGAAAAAGATGAACAGGCGGTATACGGTCAGTGACTTTACCGGCATTATATCTGAGTGCATAAAAAAGATGCCGGAAATTGCTATCGGCGTTGATGTCCTGGTCGGATTTCCAGGTGAGAGCGAAGAGGCCTTCGGCCATACTGTTGACCTGCTGGAGTCGCTGCCGATAGCCTATCTTCATGTCTTTCCCTATTCAAAAAGGCCTTCGACTTTGGCCGCAGGGATGGACAAGGAGCTGCCGCACAAGGTAAAGGAAGAGAGGGTCCGGCTGCTCCGGGAGCTGGACCATAAAAAAAGGACGGCGTTTTACGGCAGATTTGTCGGCGCCACGCAAAAGGTCCTGGCTGAGACGTCCACAAACAGGTTCCGGTTGATGAGAGGATTTACGGAAAATTATATCCCGGTCTATTTTCAGGCGCCTGAGAGTGTGAAAAATCAGGTTGTGAAGGTAAAAATCGAACGGCTGGTTGATAGCAGCGTCTTCGGGGCCCTCTGTGCGGAGTGAGCAAAGAGAGCGTTAAAACAGTTTACGGTTGACAGATGACGGTTTACGGAAATTACAACTGAGAACAGTGCATTGAGGAGTGGAATAGACGCATGATTGGTGAGATCATTGCCATTGGAGATGAACTGACATCCGGCAGGATTTTAAATACCACCAGTAATTTTGCCGCCGGCAATCTTTTTGACGCCGGCCATGAAATTATTGCCATGGCAACGATAGGTGATGATCCGGAGGTGATTGCCGGCGCTCTTCTCAAAGCCCTTGGCCGAGCCGATTTTGTCGTTGTAACCGGAGGGCTTGGCGCGACCAGTGATGATCTGACAAATGAGACGGTTGCCGGCGTCCTTGGCCGGACGGTTATTTTCTATCCCGAGGTGTACACGAAGATGCAGTCCGGCGGGATACTTTCCGGAGAGGCCGGGCGCGGGCGGGGAGAGAAACATCCGTTTGAGAAACTGGCCTGGCTCCCGGCCGGGGCCAAGGAGCTCAAGCCTGACGCAAAGATGGCAGGCCACATGCTGATTCATGACGGCACGCCCATCTTTTTTCTTCCTGGCGTGCCTCATGAGATGAAGGAGCTTCTGCTGGAAAGCGTCATCCCATGGCTTGCGACCTGGAAAGAGCATAAGAGAAAACATGTCCGGCATGTGCTGTACAAGGTGTTCGGGCTGACCGAAACAGAAATTAACACGAAACTGCAGCCTCTGGAAGATTCCGACCCGCTGGTCCATATAGGATATTATCCCGTCTATCCGGAGGTGCATCTGAGTCTGACTGCCTTAGGTGTTGATGAAGAAAAAGTAGATGCTGTTTTTCAGCGGTTTGATGCGGAGATTGTCTCAACCCTGGGCCAGTACCTGTTCGGCAGAGATGAAGAGACGATGCAGGATATCGTGGGCCGGCTCCTGAAGGAGCGGAAGATGACCATGGCAACTGCTGAATCGTGTACCGGCGGTCTGATTTCCCATACGATCACCCGAGTTGCCGGAAGTTCCGAGTATTTTCTTGGCGGCGTTGTTGCCTACAGTAATGATATGAAGGCAAAGTTGCTGGGTGTGAAAAAAAAGACGCTCACGGCCCATGGCGCGGTCAGCGCGGAAACCGCAAGGGCAATGGCAGAGGGCGCTCGGCGGGTCACCGGCGCTGATCTCGCAATATCGGTCACAGGCATTGCAGGTCCTACTGGCGGAAGCGACGAAAAGCCTATCGGCACGGTCTGGTTCGGGCTGGCTGACACGTCCGGAGTCCGCGATTTTCACTCTCATTTTTCCGGAGTCCGCTGGAAGGTCCAGACAATGACTGCAATGACAGCGCTTGACCTGATTCGTCGTTCTCTCCTCGATCTGTTCTAAAAATATATCCCTGCTTTTTGCTCCATGGAATTCAACGAAAAGGGCTTGCTTCTTTTAATCATGCCCTTTATTCTTATTTTTTTGACGAAAATTTACAATGGAGAAGAGAAATATGGCAGTAGCTGAAGAGAAAACGAAAACGCTTGATTCTGCGATCTTTCAGATACAGCGGCAGTTTGGCAAGGGTTCTATCATGCGGCTCGGGTCGGATGAGGTTGAGGCTGTGCCGGTCATCCCGACAGGGTCTTTAAGTCTTGATATTGCCTGTGGGGTCGGCGGGATTCCCCGGGGCAGGTTTGTTGAGATATACGGCCCGGAATCCTCGGGCAAGACAACGCTCGCGCTCCATGTGATCGCTGAGGCGCAGAAATTAAACGGGGTCGCGGCCTTTATCGATGCGGAACATGCGCTTGATATCAACTATGCCAGCAGGCTTGGAGTCAATATAGACGATCTGCTTGTTTCGCAGCCTGATTTTGGCGAGCAGGCCCTTGAAATTGTTGAGATTCTGGTGAGGAGTGGGGCCGTGGATGTGATTGTCGTGGATTCGGTGGCTGCGCTTGTCCCAAAGGCGGAAATCGACGGGAATATCGGCGACTCTCATATGGGCCTGCAGGCGCGGCTGATGTCCCAGACGATGCGGAAGTTGACCGGGGTCCTGAATAGGTCCAACACCGCTCTTATCTTTATCAACCAGATTCGGATGAAGATCGGCGTGATGTTCGGCAACCCGGAGACCACAACCGGCGGCAATGCCTTGAAATTCTACAGCACTATGCGCATGGACATACGCCGTCTGGCAGCCATCAAAGACGGTCAGGAGGTCATCGGCAACCGGACCAAGGTGAAGATTGTCAAGAACAAGATCGCGCCGCCTTTCAAGATCGCGGAGTTTGACATTATATATGGAGAGGGGATCTCCAGGGTCGGAGATGTTCTTGACCTTGCGGTTGAGCAGAATATTGTTGAGAAGAGCGGCGCCTGGTATTCGTATGACAGCGAGCGTATCGGCCAGGGCAGGGAAAACTCAAAGACCTTCTTAAAGGAACATCCGGAGATGATGGCGGAGATAGAAAAGAAGGTGCGGATGGGATACGGCCTTGTCGATGTGACGGAAGAAGGGGCTGGAGATTGATGAAGCAGGATGTACTTATGACAGGGCACGACATTCGGAAGAAATTTTTAGACTTTTTTGCAGAAAGAGATCACGCCATCATCGAGAGTTCTCCGCTGGTGCCTCATGATGATCCGACATTGCTTTTTACCAATGCCGGCATGGTGCAGTTCAAACGGGTCTTCATGGGCGAGGACAAGCGGGACTACGTGCGGGCCACCACCTCCCAGCGTTGCGTGCGCGCCGGCGGCAAACATAACGACCTTGAAAATGTCGGCTATACGGCCCGGCACCATACCTTTTTTGAGATGCTCGGCAATTTTTCCTTTGGCGATTATTTCAAGGAGGAATCGATCAGGTATGCCTGGGAGTTTCTGACAGGGGTGCTCGGCCTGCCCAAGGACAAGCTGTGGGTCTCTGTGTTTGAGGAGGATGACGAGGCATATGCTCTCTGGGAGAAGATTGAAGGACTGCCGGACGGCAAGATTATCCGCTTGGGTGAAGAAGATAACTTCTGGTCCATGGGCGACACCGGCCCCTGCGGCCCCTGCTCTGAAATACTCATTGACCAGGGACCTGGGATAGGCTGCGGCAAGCCGGATTGCAGGGCCGGGTGCGACTGTGACCGGTATCTGGAACTCTGGAACCTTGTCTTCATGCAGTTTTACCGTGATGAGACCGGCAAGATGACGCCGCTTCCCAGGCCCAGTATCGATACCGGCATGGGTCTTGAGCGAATAGCGGCAGTGGTGCAGGGGGTCTTTTCGAATTACGATTCCGATCTTTTCAGCGGGATTATCGGAAAAATCGCCGGGATTTGTGGCAAAGTCTATGGAAACAGTGACGCGGATGATACCGCAATGCGGGTCATTGCAGACCATAGCCGCGCCACCGCCTTTCTGGTCGCGGACGGCGTTCTGCCCTCAAACGAAGGCCGGGGCTATGTCCTGCGGCGGGTCATGCGAAGGGCGGTGCGCTACGGTCGCACCCTGGGACTGAACCGGCCTTTTATGAAGGCGGTGACGGCCGAAGTGGTCAAAGAGATGGCAGAGGCCTATCCTCATCTGAATGACAGTCTCGGTCTCTTAGAGAAAGTTGTCCAGCATGAAGAAGAGAGGTTCTTTGAAACCCTTGACAATGGCCTGGCCATGCTGAATGAAGAGGTCGGGCGTATCAAGGCGGATGACGGTAGCGGCTGCCTGTCCGGTGGTTTTATCTTCAAGCTCTACGATACGTTTGGCTTTCCTGTGGATATCGTCCGGGACATTGCCCTTGAGGAGGGTTTTGAATGTGACGAGGCCGGGTATGACCGGGCAATGGAAGCACAGCGGTCACAGTCCAAAAAATCCTGGAAAGGGGCTGACCTGGAACATATGACAGCGGGCCTGCAGGCGCTTCTCAACAAAGGAGAAAAGACCCGTTTTGCCGGCTATGAAACCCTGTCTGTTACATCCCGGATAAGCGCCATGCTCAGCGAATCAGGAGAGTCAATTTCCGAGGGTGCGGCAGGCGAGAACGTTATGATTGTTTGCCCGGAGACGCCCTTTTATGCCGAGGCCGGCGGTCAGACCGGAGACATTGGCGAGATAGCAGGCCCTGCCGGGAAAGCGCGGGTCGTCAATACCCTCTCCCCGGTTGAAGGTATTGTTCTGCACAGGGCGGAGATCACGGAAGGTGTGCTTGCGGTTGACGCCGAGATTGAATTACTGGTGGCTGACGGGAGAAGGCAGCGGATAGCAAACAACCATACGGCAACGCATCTGCTCCAGGCGGCGATGAAACAGGTCCTTGGCGATCATGTGAAACAGTCCGGTTCTCTGGTGGAACCGTCGCGGCTGCGGTTTGATTTTACTCATTTTTCACCGCTGACGCCGGAAGAGATCAGGCGCATTGAACAGATGGTCAATGGGGCGATCCGTGCCGACACGGGTGTTACGACGGTACTGATGGACAAAGACGAGGCCAAGGAAAGCGGCGCTACTGCCCTTTTTGGTGAAAAATATGATGCAACTGTCCGGGTGGTGTCTGTCAACGACTTCAGTAAGGAACTTTGCGGCGGCACCCACGTAAGGGCCACCGGCGAGATCGGCCTGTGCAAGATAGTGAGCGAGACAGGAATTGCCGCGGGAGTGAGAAGGGTTGAGGCCATAACAGGAGGCCTTGCCCTGGAGAAATTTCAACAGGCAGAGGCGGAGATAGACGGTCTTGCCGATTTGCTGAAAACATCTTCACAGGAACTGCCGGCCAGGGTGAGTAAGCTGCTTGCCCGTCAGAAGGAACTGGAAAAAGAGGTCAGTCAGTTGACGGCACGATTGACCATAACGGATCTCGACAGGCTGATAAGCGAGGCCAAGGATGTGAACGGCGTCCGCCTTGTGACCGCGCAGATACCGCTCGATTCGCCCAAAACGTTACGCGAGGTCGGTGACCGGATACGGGACAAGATGGGCACAGGGGTAGCTGTCATCGGTGGGGTTTTTCAGAAAAAAGCCGCCTTGCTTGCTATTGTCAGCAAGGACATGACTTCTCAGTACCATGCCGGAAAGATAATAAAAGAAGTTGCCTCCCGTGTCGGCGGCAGCGGCGGCGGTCGGCCGGATATGGCGCAGGCCGGAGGGCCTATGACCGACAAACTGCCGGAGGCGCTGGCTGCGGCGCCCGCCATTATCGCTGATATGGGATAGTGGGTCATTGAAAGCTGTTAGCTCAAGATATCAATAAGAAACACCGCAAGCTAACCGCTAAAAGCTAAAAGCTTTACTTTCCTATGCCACTCAGTGGGATATCAGGCAAAAAACAGGGGAATACGACTTTACGTATTTCTGCCTATACGATTGTACCGGAAGGCGGTAGTTGAGGGGAATTGTTTTCGATAAAAGTGTTGACAGGTAAAATTTAATCGAGTATTTACGTCATATTAAAAAAATGAAGGCTCATTCATTTTTATAGCAAAAATCAAGCATTGAGGACAACTACAGGAGCTCGATATGATAGATATTGACATAACCATGCCTATCCAGATTGTGAATATTCTGATCCTGATCGTGATCATGAATGGCGTGCTTTATAAGCCGGTGCGGACAATTCTTGAACAGCGCGTGAAAAAACTTGCCGATCTTGACAATGAGGTTGAGACCTTTGACAAGAATGCACAGTTACGGCGGGATGAGTTTGATACGAAGATTAACGATGCCCGGATCAAGGCAAAGGAAGAGCTGGATGCAGCAAGAGGATCGGCACAGTCTGCCGGCAATGAAAAGCTGACCGCCATCAGGCAGGAAGCTGACGCTGCCAAGGCGGAACAGCTTACGCAGGTACGCTCCGACGTTGCCGCAGCTCAGCAGGAGCTGAAAGGCCAGGTTGATTCCTTTGCGTCCGAGATGGCGGGAAAAATACTGGGGAGGGCCCTCTAGAATGAGAAAATATACTCTTAAAAAAATAGGCCTGACAGTTCTGACCGTTGCAGGCCTCCTGACAGTAGCCGGTCTGGTGTATGCGTCGTCAGGTGGCGGTGATATGACTGGAGAGCATGGGGCCCTGTCCCCGGCAAAATTGAAGGACCTTCTCTGGCGGGTAATGAACTTTACCGTCCTGGTTGTTATCCTTGTTCTGGCCTTGAAAAAGCCGATTGTAAATGGTCTGAAAGGCAGACGGCAGGGAATTCAGCAGCAGTTTGACGAACTTGAGGCCCGGAAGTCCGAGGCAGAGCAGACCTATAAGGAATACGAAGGGCGGCTTGCGAAACTCGATGATGAGGTCTCAAGGATTATCGAGGCAGCAGTTGCTCAGGGCGAATCCGAGAAAGTGAGAATCATCGAGGACGCCAATCGTGCGGCCGAAGATATCAAGCGGCAGGCTGAGAATGCGGTGCAGCATGAGATCACCGAGGCAAAAAAGAACCTGAAGGATGATGTTGCCGAGCAGGCTGCGAAGATGGCGGAAGAGTTGATCAAAAAGAACCTGAACGATGCTGATCAGGTTACATTAATAAACGATTACCTTGAAAAAGTTGGAGGCATGCAGTGAGGAATACAATATTAGCCAAACGGTATGCCAAGGCGCTGTTCGCTGTCGGCAAGGAAGAGAATGCCTTTGATGCGTACGGCAAGGTTTTAAATGAGATCTCGGAAGTCATTGTCAGTGTCCCGGAGGTTGAGGATGCGCTTGCTAATCCTATGTATCCGGTTGATGTCAGGGCCAAGGTGATGGAGCACCTGATTTCTCAGATACAGGCGCCGCCGCAGGTCATGGTGAATTTTCTGAACCTCCTGGTCCAGAAGAAGAGGGCCGGTGTGCTGCCCGACATTGCAGAGGTATTTCGGATGATGGTGGACGTGGAGATGAATGTCTGTCAGGGGTCTGTCGTGACGGCAACAGAGTTGAGTGGCGATTTACAAGAAAAACTACAAGCAACGCTTGAAAAAATAACCGGGAAGAAGGTGGTGCTTTCGACCCAGGTGGATCCTGCAATAATCGGCGGTATGGTTGCCAAGGTAGGGGATCTGGTACTGGACGGAAGTCTCATAACGCAACTCAAGGGGTTAAAAGAATCCATTAAGGGGAGTGAATAGACAAAATGCAGATAAAAGCCGAAGAGATCAGTCAAATAATTAAAGGACAGATCAAAGACTACGAAACAAAGGTCGACTTAAGCGAAACCGGAACAGTCATCTCCGTTGGTGATGGTATCGCGAGGGTCCATGGTGTTGAAAATTGCATGGCAATGGAGCTTCTGGAGTTCCCCGGCGGCATCCTTGGTCTGGCGCTGAACCTTGAAGAGGACAATGTCGGTTGCGCGGTCCTTGGTGATGTTGCGCACATCAAGGAAGGAGACACCGTCAAACGCACCGGTAATATCGCCGAGGTTCCGGTTGGTCCTGAGATGGACGGCCGTGTTGTGGATGCGGTTGGAGCCCCGATTGACGGCCAGGGCCCGATCAATGCAAAGCTGACCTCAAAGATCGAGGTTATCGCCCCAGGTGTTATCGCAAGAAAGGGCGTGCATGAGCCGTGCTATACCGGCAGCAAGGCGGTAGACGCCATGACCCCGGTTGGAAGGGGACAGCGTGAGTTGATCATCGGCGACCGTCAGATCGGAAAGACCGCGGTCTGTGTTGACGCGATCATCGCCCAGAAAAATACCGACGTCCACTGCATTTATGTTGCCGTCGGTCAGAAAAAGTCCACCGTGGCGCTCGTTGTTGAGGCCCTTCGGAAGCATGGCGCCATGGAATATACGACAGTTGTCGCCGCGTGTGCATCTGATCCTGCGCCGATGCAGTATGTTGCCGCCTTTGCCGGATGCGCTATGGGCGAATACTACCGTGATAATGGTCAGCACGCTCTGATCATTTACGACGATCTTTCCAAACAGGCTGTTGCCTATCGTGAGCTTTCACTTCTCCTTCGTCGTCCGCCGGGACGTGAGGCGTTCCCTGGCGACATCTTCTTTAACCATTCACGACTGTTGGAGCGTTCATCCAAGGTGAATGATGAGCTGGGAGCAGGTTCTCTGACCGCGCTTCCGATCATTGAGACCCAGGCTGGTGACGTTTCCGCATATATTCCGACAAACGTTATATCCATTACCGACGGTCAGGTGTATCTGGAGCCGAGCCTGTTCTTTGCCGGTGTTCGGCCCGCGATCAACGTCGGTCTCTCCGTGTCTCGAGTTGGCGGCGCTGCCCAGGTAAAGGCCATGAAGCAGGTTGCAGGGACGCTTCGCCTTGATCTTGCCCAGTATCGTGAGCTTGCCGCGTTTGCCGGTTTCGGTTCCGACCTTGATGCAGCCACCCAGGCACAGCTTACCCGCGGTGAGCGTCTGGTTGAAATCCTGAAGCAACCGCAGTATGATCCTCTTCCCATGGAGAAACAGGTCACCATTCTCTTTGCCGGAACAAAGGGCTTTCTTGATAAACTTCCGATCGATACCCTTGCTGATTACGAAAAAGAACTCTATGCGTATATAGAGGCAAATGAGCCTGGTATATTCGACGAGCTGCGTGAGAAAGAGGAGTTCGATGATGCTCTTGATGAACGCATGAAAAAGGCATTAACCGCATTTGGTGAATCATTCAAGGCCTCAAAGGGACTGTAAACAGGAGAAAGTGAAAAGTCATGCCTAGTCTCAAAGATGTTAAAACACAAATTAGCGGTGTGAAGAAAACTTCACAGATTACCAAAGCCATGAATATGGTTGCGGCAGCCAAGCTTCGCGGCGCCCAGGAGAAAATGGAAGATTTTCGGCCCTATGCTTCGAAGTTCAACGCAGCCATGGCCACTCTATCCGGCAACATGGAAGCAGGACAGTTTCCGCTCATGGAAGTTCGAGACGTGAAATCGGTAGAGATCATTATCGTGACATCCGATCGCGGGCTGTGCGGCAGCTTCAATGCCAATATTATCAAAATGACCGCAAAGCTCGTTGCCAAGCTTGAATCCGAAGGCAAGACAGTGAGTATTGTCGGTGTCGGCAAGAAGGGCGCTCGCGCATTCAATAAATCCGGAAAGGTACGAAAGGCATTCAATGATATTATGGGGACCTTTCAGATGTTCAATGCCCGGGAGATAGCCCAGGATGTTGCGGAAAATTTTATCTCCGGCAATGCTGATGAAGTGCATGTCGTCTATGGCAAATTTCACAGCGTGGCTTCCCAGAAGCCTGCAACGGTAAAACTGCTTCCCGTGAGCCCGGCTGAAACTGGTGAAACCGAAGGGGATGCGGTTGCGGCTGATTATATCTATGAGCCGAGCCCGACCGAGATAATGGATGTGCTGCTGCCCCTCTATCTCAACGTCATGGTATACCATTCCATGCTGGAGGTGAGCGCAAGCGAGCATGCCGCGCGGATGACGGCCATGGATAATGCGACAACCGCATGTTCCGATATCGTCACAAACCTTACATTGATCTACAATAAGGCCCGTCAGGCTGCTATTACCGCGGACCTTATGGATATTGTCGGCGGTGCGGAAGCCCTCAAGGGGTAACTGAATCCGGGTTGTTATCTCCTTCAGTATATTGATAGGAAGGAAGACACAACTTACCATATATAAAATTTATTCAATCGTTATATTTGAAAGATGCTGAGGAGGCTTGATGCCATATGAGTGCAGAACAGACAGCAGGAAATGTAGGAAAAGTCGTACAGGTCATCGGACCGGTTGTTGACGTTGAATTTGCCGCAGACCAACTGCCGAACATTATGAACAGTCTTTCGGTCTCGAATAAGGCAATCAGCGATGAGGAAGGGAATCTCATCATTGAGGTCGCACAGCATCTTGGTGATAACGTTGTTCGTTGTATTGCCATGGACCAGACAGACGGCCTGGTCCGCGGTCAGACTGCCACAAATTCCGGAGCGCCGATCACGATCCCGGTTGGTCATCCTACTCTTGGCAGGATTATGAACGTCGTCGGTCGCCCTGTTGACGGGTTGGGTCCGATATCCTCCGATAAAACGGCGCCTATCCATAAGCCGGCGCCTTCATTTACGGACCAGGATACCGAGGTGAACGTTCTTGAGACAGGCATCAAGGTCATCGACCTTCTGGTGCCGTTCCCACGCGGCGGTAAAATGGGAATGTTCGGCGGCGCCGGTGTTGGAAAGACGGTTATCATGATGGAGATGGTCAATAACATCGCTATGCATCATGGCGGCATCTCCGTGTTCTGCGGTGTCGGCGAGAGGACGCGTGAAGGAAACGACCTCTACCACGAGATGAAGGACTCAGGCGTTCTACCAAAAGCAGCGCTTGTTTACGGCCAGATGACGGAGCCTCCGGGAGCGCGCTCTCGTGTTGCTCTTACCGGACTTTCAGCCGCAGAGTATTTCCGCGATGAAGAGGGCCAGGACGTGCTTCTCTTTGTTGATAACATCTTCCGTTTCACCCAGGCGGGCTCCGAGGTTTCCGCTCTGCTCGGTCGTATTCCTTCCGCGGTTGGGTATCAGCCGACACTGGGCACCGACCTTGGCGCTCTTCAGGAGCGTATTACTTCAACCACCAAAGGCTCGATTACAGCCGTACAGTGCGTCTACGTGCCTGCTGACGATTTGACTGATCCTGCGCCGGCGACCACCTTTGCCCATCTTGACGGGACCGTTGTTCTTTCACGGCAGATTGCAGAGCTTGGCATCTATCCCGCGGTCGATCCTCTTGACTCCACATCCAGGATACTTGATCCGACAGTGGTTGGTGAAGAACATTACGCGGTAGCCCGCAGCGTTCAGGTTACCCTGCAGAAATATAAAGACCTGCAGGACATTATCGCGATCCTCGGCATGGACGAGCTGTCGGAAGAGGACCAGATCATCGTAGGCCGC
The DNA here is from genome assembly GCA_030627725.1 of Desulfobulbaceae bacterium. Lineage (GTDB taxonomy): Bacteria > Desulfobacterota > Desulfobulbia > Desulfobulbales > DAOVSZ01 > DAOVSZ01. The sequence continues at coordinate 4,574 of DAOVSZ010000013.1, read as the reverse complement.
GCCAGAAAGGTACAGAGGTTCCTCTCGCAGCCCTTTACCGTTGCCGAGGTTTTCACCGGCATGGATGGTAAATTTGTCAAGGTTGGTGATACCGTTAGTGGTTTTAAAGAGATTCTTGACGGAAAACATGACGATCTGCCTGAAACCGCATTTTATATGGTTGGCGGCATTGACGAGGCAGTTGCGAAGGCAGCGGCAGCCAAGAGTGCATAAGAGACTACGCAGAGAAAAAGTAAGTGCTTTACACATGGTATGAGGACAGCCAATGGCAGAAAAAATATTGCTTGAAATAGTGACGCCCAAAGGCGCTGTGGTCAGCGAGGAAGTTGATATTGTCACAGCCCCTGGTTTTGGTGGCGAATTTGGAGTGCTTGCAAATCATGCGCCGTTTTTAAGCACTATCAAGATAGGTTCCCTGGTCTATAAACAGGCCGGCAAGGAAGAGTTGATGATGGTGAGTGGAGGATTTTGCGAGGTATCCGACAATAAAATATCATTTCTTGTTGAATCCGCCGAGCACGGACGTGATATAGATGTTGATCGCGCCCTGAAAGCCAAGGAACGAGCTGAAAAAAGGCTTGCCCAGGCGGTGCAGAAGGCGGAAACTATCAACAGGGTACGGGCGGAAGCAGCGATGCAGAGGGCGCTTGCAAGGTTGAAGGCTGCCAAATCGCATTAATTGAATTGAGTGTTTTCATAAAAAAAGCCGCACATTTGTTGTGCGGCTTTTTTTTATCGTTTTTATGCCGATTATGCGGCTGTTTCGAGGTTATTCCTTATCAGCGAGATTGGCCTCAATGACAAAGTTGCCGGTCTCAGTGGCAAACGGAATGAGTATGGTTGGCGCTTCACTGTGGTAGGAGATCTCGACACCCTTGCCAACCACCATCGTCGGTGTTGCAAGATCGAATTTGTTCCCCAGTTTTCCCAGTTGGGCCTTTGCCCCTCCGCAGATCATGTTCGTTAGCTCGCCAACAGCGTCGATAATCTCATCGTCAACCTTTTCCTTTGGTTCTTCCATCAGCATGTTGGCGACGATTTGCAAGATGCATTTTTCCTCAAAACTGATGACCATGCAGCCTGCAACCTTCGCAGATGCCATACCGATGATGCCTGTGACCTCTCCATAGGTGACCTTGTCCTTTTTCAGCATCGGCTTCTTGGCGTTAACAGGTGTCTGAGCCATTGTTTCTAAAACATTCTTGGCAGAGTGCAAAAATGGGTTTATAAATTCAGCCTTCATCCGGAACCTCTGACATTATATTTATTTTATTCATTTCATTTGTAAGGTTGTCAGCAACTTATTTTATTGTGAAGTATGCCGGAAAAAATGTCAAGGATGAAGATAAATTCTATGAAATTTCTCAGATAATTATATATAGTTATCTGCAATGAACTTTGTTTGTGGCAAAAAGCAAAATATCTTTATCCAATTTTTTTGAGAGCCCTCAATAAGGAGTGAGAAGATGAAACCAAAAGAGAGAATGGCAATTCAGAGGCAGATGCCGCGCGAACTCGACCCTGCCGAAAGAATTACCAATTTTGATGAAGTCGTTTTTGGATTTGATGAAGAGACTGCAGTTAAAGAGGCAAATCGGTGTCTGCAGTGTAAGAAAACCACCTGTCGTGATGGGTGTCCTATTCATAATGATATTCCTGCGTTTATTAAACTTCTGCGGGAAGGGAAACCGGAAGAGGCGTACTGGAAAGTGCGGGAGACAAGTTCCTTGCCGGCTATCTGTTCCAGGGTATGTCCGCATGAGTTTCAGTGCGAGGGTTCCTGTATTCGAGGCAAAAAAGGCGATCCCGTTGCCATCGGTATGCTGGAAAGATACCTCGTTGACTGGATGCGCGCCAACGATAAAAATATCATGCAATCGTGTGCCCTCCCAAAGGACAAGAAGGTCGCCATTGTCGGATCCGGCCCGGCCGGCATGACGACTGCTTTTTATCTTGCCCATGAAGGATATCCCTGCACGATCTATGATAGTCTTTCCGTTCTTGGCGGCATGTTGACAGTGGGTATCCCTGCGTATCGGCTGCCGCGCGATATTATTGAAGCTGAGTTTGCGGCGCTCAAAAATTGCGGTGTCGAGATTGTTCCCGGTGTTACAATCGGTAAACACAAGAGCGTGCAGCAGCTTAAAGATGAAGGGTTTGATGCCGTATTTCTCGGCATCGGCGCTCATGCAAGCAGAAAGCTGGGAGTTGATGGCGAGGACCTGGAGGGTGTTCTGCACGGGGTAGATTATCTGCGCCGGGTGAATATAGGTGAGAAGCTTGACATCGGCAACAAGGTCGTTGTTGTCGGCGGCGGCAACGTGGCAATTGACGTGGCCAGGACCGCCCTTCGTCAGGGTTCCGACAAGGTCTTTATCCTTTACCGGCGCACAAAGGAAGAAATGCCCGCCTCTATGGCGGAGATCCATCACCTTGAGGAAGAGGGGGTGAAGATCGAGTTTCTTGCCGCGCCGGTGAAGATTCATGGTGAAAATGGGCGGCTTACCAAGATTGAGTGCATCCGTATGAAACTCGGTGAATGTGACGCCTCCGGTCGCTGCCGACCGGTTCCGATTGATGATTCCAATTTTATGATCGAGGCGGATGCCATAATTCCGGCCATCAGCCAGGACGTGCGTCACATGGACGATACAGAGACCAGTTTTGATACAACACGGTGGAATACCTATGAGGTTGACGAAGTAAGCTTACAGACATCGGTTCCCTGGATTTTTGCCGGCGGCGATGCGGTCCTGGGTCCACAGACTGCGGCCAAGGCAGTGTATCAGGGGAAGGTGGCCGCTGAATCGATACGGCGGTATCTCGAAGGAGAAGACCTCCATGCGGGCAGGATGCCGGAAGAGGAGGCATCGGAGGAGGGGTAAGCGAAAAGGCTTATTGATCCGAAAAAGCCAGGTGTTCTTCAGTAATATACTGGGCAATCCCTGCTGAGAGGTGAGAGGCGATATCTGTGAGATAGGAGTCGTTTTTCAATCTTTTTGCCTCCGCCTTATTGCTGAGAAAGGCAATTTCCGTCAGTACCGCAGGCATCTGGGCGCCGATCAGGACAATGAACGGCGCCTTTTTTACGCCCAGATTATGGATATTGCTGTGTGTCCGGGCGAGCCCGGTCACCATGCTTTCCTGCACATACCCGGCAAGTTTTATGGATTCATCAATCTTGGTGGTATTGAGCAGGTCCATCAGAATGGCCTGGAGGTCGCTCAACTGACGGTTCGATGGGGCATTTTCGAGCGTCGCGGCCCGCATCTCATACTTGCTGGTGGCCTGGCTCAGATAATAGGTCTCAATGCCGCGGGCAGCCTTGTTTGGCGCTGCGTTTACATGCAGGGAGATGAAGATATCACCTGCCTGGGTATTTGCAATTTCCGTCCGTTCTTCCAGGGAAAGGTATTCATCCCGGTCGCGGGTCAAGACAACTTCGTATGAATATTCACTCCGCAGTTTTCGTGCTGTTTTTAAAGCAACCGCCAGGACAATGTCCTTTTCATAGATGCCATTCGGACCGATCGCGCCCGGGTCTCGTCCTCCATGGCCCGGGTCCAGGATAATCCGTCTTGCAACCAGGCCCAGCTGTTGCGGCAGAGATGGTGTTGATTTGAAAGGTACTTTAAAATCAACAGTCTTTTTCGCCCGTCCTTTTCCCCAGACATCGATGATTAAACGGTGTGGGCCATCAAGGGATGATATCTTATAGTCTGAAATGGACTGGGTATCAAGAACGACCCGGACGGTATCAGGTGAATACTGGGAGCTTCTCACCTGTTTGAGCAGACCGTCGTTAATAGGGATCGTGGCGGTCAGATTATCAGGTATCCAGCAGTTTTGAATATTGACATAGAGCCTGCGGGGACGGTCTTTTTCGCTGGCCAGGAGAGCGTCCTCGTACTGGACCGGGGAGTTGGTTTCAATGACCAGGCGGGTATAATAGTTGGTTGACCCGTGCCTCAGTGATGTGATTGCAACCCGGGTGTCATTTTTTTTCCTTTCAGATTTTCTTTTAGAAGCCGGGGCCGCTAGTTCAACAGGGCTGTGTTTCAGCCTGCGGAGCTCTTTGACTGCTTTTTGTGTCATATCACCGTTTGGATAGACGGCGGCAATTCGGGCGAAGATCACGGCCGCATGTTTGCGGTCTTTTTTGTCCGTCAGGTTGATATGACCCAGGGTATAGAGGGCGTCGTCAGCAAGGCGGTGGGCCGGATAGCGGGAAACAAGGTCGTCATACCCGGCAATGGCCTCACCCAGATCGAGCGGATTCCGCGACCTTGCATAGAGTTTCTGAGAGAGGACTCCCGTCATAAAAAGGGACAGGGGAGCGACCGTGTGCCTTGGGTCGGCATTGTAGAGCCTCTGGAAGTTCTTTATGCCGGTGAGCCAGTTTTTTCTTGATTCCGCGCGCGCGCTGTTGCTGAGCAGGTTGTGGTAGTACGCACGGGCCAGACGGTACTGCTTCTCCAGTGTGGCGCTTGATTTTTTTGCTGCAAGGGCATTTCCGGACAGTATCGGCAGGAAGAGCGCTGTAAGAAGAAAAGAGAGAAGGAAGAGTGAACGGG
>DAOVSZ010000131.1 GCA_030627725.1 Desulfobulbaceae bacterium | reverse complement strand
CTTCTCCAGGACCCGGACCAGGGGAGCCGCGGTCTTCATGACGGTAAGCGCATGAATATCAGCCTGACGCTCAAAATTCCGCATATAAAACCCGAAGATATAACGAAAATAGAGCACCATGAGAAGTATCATCGGGACCGTACTTGCGAAGGAGAGCACCTCGCCGGGCTCCTTTCCAGCTAATCTGGCTGCTTCATAGAACATATCCGAGTTTAAGAGAAGATAAAGAAACGGATAGGCGCTGAACTGGGCCAGCATTCCGAAGCCTAAAAACAGCAAGAGGTACAGCGGGAGATGGTACCGCTTGACATGGCCGATCTCATGGGCAATGACCGCCTCGACCTCTACCGGTGTCATGGTGGCAAGGAGCGCTGGAGTAACCAGAAGATACCGGAAGCGCTTGACAAGTCCCATCACGCCGGCTGTCAGCACCTGACCTTCAAACAGGGGCCAGAGCATGATATCGTTATAGCGGAGATTCTGCTTTTCACAGAAGTCTTCAATCTCCTTCCGTGTCTCGCCGGGAGGCAGAGGAACGCAGTTCCAGAGCCGGGTGATGATGGCTGGAAATCCTATCGCAAGAAGCAGAAAAAAGGTAAGCAGAACAGTGGGCTGCCCCCATGTTGAGGAGAGAAAATCCTTCAGCATCGGGATAGAGGTCTGCATCTGCAGGAGATCGGCACAGAAGGAGAGCAGAAGCCAGGGAAGGATGATCGGCAAATTGAGTTTGATGTTATGCGTGAGAAAGGAACGGCGGGTATACTCCTTCAGAAATATCGCCCTGTAGCATCGTGTCGACTCAAACCAGATGATCGCCAGATAGAGAAAAAAAAGGGCTATGCCGGAAAAATCCACAAGGGAAGGAAACTGGGAGGTAAAGGGCAATTCGGCAATATAATATTTAAAATCAAGGAAGTAGACATCGACCCCTATGAGGGCAATCGCCAGGATGGACGATTTCCGCTCAGCGCTGAAATACTGCTGCGCGCTTCGGATGCGCCGCAAAGAAAAAACACTGCGAATAAAAAGGAAATAGAGAAAGAGTTTGCCGATAAAAAGAAAAAAGCTGATTGAAGCGGAAAATTGCGGAGAGTCCGGGATACTGCTCGTGGCAAAGACAAGAATAACAACAAGGAGATAAATAAGGTTGTTATAAATCAACTGAATCTATATCCCGGCTTGAAAGAACGGGCCTGGCCCGCATTGTGGGCATGATACCGTATAATGAGCGTATTGAGCTGTTTGGGTGAAAGTATATTCGCTTCGGTGAAATAATGCCCGAACTTTTTTTGAAGCTGTTTCTGCCGGAAAAGAATGGTTTTCAGCTGCATTTCCGTAAGAAGCCCCAAATCAATGGCAGACTCGCCGAATGTTTTCGGGAAGGTACGGTAACGCAGGATACGGATGATATCTTTGTCGGTCAGCCAGCCGAACCTGTTGCCGATCTCACCTATACGCGGCCGTTGGGTCCGCTGCCACACGATGGCCTGGATAATGGTCCTCCAGGAAGTAACACCGGAATAATACAGAAAATGACCGAAAAGAAGCCTTCTGGAAGGCATCGGTCCATTGTAAAGCCTCTGCGTGGCGGCCCAGTTTTTCCCGACCGTGCTTCTCTTGGCATAGAAAGACTGCCGGGCATGACCCGTTGCGGTCCGCTGTGATGCGGAAGGCCCCTTTTTGTAGGCGCCTGCATGGCGGGACCCGTTTTTCCTGGCCTGATGCTGTCGATATGTCGTGTTCGAGCGTGTATTCCAATGAGACGCCTTCTGCCCGGTTGTATTCCGAGGACGATGAACGGAACTTGCGGTCCTTGGCGGAGTCCTCTTGAAATGGTACCCCTTTTCACGCGCATCTATATACCTGGAAAGGTTTTTATATGCCTCATGAACTGCCCTGAACAGGACGGCATGTCTCGCGGCCTCCGCCTCTCCTTTGGCAGCAGCAAGGTCAGGGTGCGTTTCCCTCGCCATTTTCCTGTATGCGGTCTTGATCCCTGAAGGCTGCAGATACTCAAGGAAATTGCGATTGACATCAGGACCCAGACCAAAAAGAATTTCACATGACCGGTACAGTTCGTGCTCCACAACAACTGCTGACATAGTATGGCCCTTTTTTTATGTTCCCAGTTTTATAATGGATTCTTTCCAACTATTCAGGTATGACGGCAAAATTAATCTAAACACCCATGCTGTAACTGTTCAGCAGTGCTCCAGATGTGTACAAGCAGGCTGGTGAACTATAGTAAATCTATGTGAACCAGCCTGATCGTGCACAGATGGGGTGCTGCTGAACAGTTACGATTCTTTCTGTATTTTTCACCGGTTACCCGATCAAAACAGTATGACCCCGCCTGAACACTCTGAAAATCTTAAGAATAATCTTTGATAAGTGAAGAAAAATTTATATAAGATAGTAACTATTCGGCATCACCCCATCTTCGCACGATCAGACCGCCTCACATAGGTAAACTATAGATTCAGCAGCCTGCTTGCACGAATATGGGGCCATGCCAAACAGTTACAACTCGGTGGTTTGAACTATTTTTCAGCATCAAGCCAAAAATTTATATAAGATAACAGTGTGGTGCATGAAGAGATAGTTACGGTATATGATAGTTAACGATAAAATTATATAATTGGTTATTGTATAGCACATTTTCAACGCAAAAAGAAAGAATAAAGTCAAATAACTAATTTTTTTTTTAGAGAAATAGAGCGGTTTTTCTGAAAATACCGCTTCCATACCTGTCGACCCTGGGCAGAACCTCATGAAGAGAGGGACCTTCCATGAATACTTTCAGTAAAAATCTCGATATGTTAGATGCCTTTTCAGCCTTAAAGAACATGGCGAAAAACCCCTACGATCTGACCGCTGCCAAGGCCCTTGGGCCTGATCGAATATCTTCTTTAATATGCAGCAGTTGCGGGTATGACATCCTGTATGGGACCCAGCGAATTGATGCAAGTGTGCTTGAAGGCCTCCAGAAGGTATCGGACCAGAGCGGTGCTGTGGACCAGTTTCTCTTGATGAAAAAGGGAGAAATCATGAACACGATTGAGGGACATGCATGTGAGAACAGGCAGGTCCTTCATACCTCCTGCAGGGATGTATTCACTGATGCGCCGCACAATCCACCGGCTGCCGCCCAGGCAAAACAGGAGCTCTCCAAGCTCGAAAAATTTCTCGCTGCCCTTGACGCAGGCACGATTGCGAATGCAGACGGCGAACCGTTCACAGACATGATCAATGTCGGTATCGGAGGCTCAGACTTGGGCCCTCGGGCGCTCTATCATGCCCTTGCCGCATACAGCCTGCCCGGCAGAAAGGTGCATTTTATCTCCAATGTCGATCCTGACGACGCAGCAGCAGTATTAAAAAACATCAACCTCTCCCGCACGCTGGTGAACGTGGTCTCCAAAAGCGGAACTACACTGGAGACACTCACCAACGAAGAACTTGTCAAAGCGGCCTTTCAAAAGGCAGGTCTTGACCCAAGGGCCCATTTCATTGCCGTGACTGGAGAAGAAAGCCCGATGGACAACCCGGAGAAGTACCTGCGATCATTCTACATGTTCGATTATATAGGCGGCAGGTACAGCGCCACCTCGATGGTCGGAGCAGTGATGCTGGGTTTTGCCCTTGGCCATGACGCCTTTATCGAGATCCTGAAAGGAGCAAATGACATGGACCAGGCAGCAGAGGAGCGAGACATCCGTAAGAACCCGGCGCTGCTGCTTGCCCTTCTTGGAATCTGGAACAATAATTTCTTAAGCTGTGAAACCGTGGCTGTCTTGCCGTACAGTCAGGCCCTGATCAGGTTTACCGCCCACCTGCAGCAGTGCGATATGGAAAGCAACGGCAAATCGATCAACCGGCAGGGAGAAAAACTGACATACCGGACCGGTCCGATTGTCTGGGGCGAACCAGGGACCAACGGCCAGCATGCCTTTTATCAGTTGATCCACCAAGGGACGAGAACCGTGCCGGTAGAATTTATCGGCTTCAGAAAGAGCCAGTACAGAGACGATATCCTTATAAAGGAGACAACCTCGCAGGAAAAACTCGTTGCCAACCTTCTTGCCCAGTCCCTGGCCCTGGCAACCGGCAAGGATGACGCCAACCCGAACCGCAAGTTTGCAGGCAACCGGCCAAGCGTCGTTCTCATGGGCGACTGCCTCACCCCGTACAGCATGGGGGCGCTGCTCGCCCTGTACGAGGCAAAAATCGTCATGCAGGGATTCATCTGGAACATCAACTCATTCGATCAGGAAGGCGTGCAGCTCGGCAAGGTCCTGGCCAACCGGCTCCTGGACCATTTTGCAGGCCTGAAAAACGATACCTCGTACAACGGGGAAGAAACGGATGAACTTGGGTGGGCGATGCTGACGGCTGCAGGAATGATAAAATAAAGATCCAGGCACATCCGTCTTCGCTAAACAAAAGCTTCGCCGCGACATAAAGGCAGAAGGCACAAAGCACAAATTTTTTTAACAACAACTTCAAACATACCTGAACTATGCCATTTCAAGAAAGATACAAAAGCGGGAACACGCCCTGGGAAATCCACAGGGCCGACTATAACCTCATCAACACAGTCCGGAACACGCCGATCGGGCCATGCAAGGCGCTCGATATCGGCTGCGGCACAGGCAACAACGTAATCTGGCTAGCGCAGCAGGGTTTTGCGGCCACTGGCATCGACAGCACGGAACTCGCCATCAGCCAGGCCCGTAAAAAGTCAAAAGAGGCAAAGATCGACTGTGCATTTCATGTGCTCGACTTCCTCAATGATACAATCCCTGATGCGCCCTACGATTTCGCCTTTGATCGGGGATGCTTTCATCATTTCCAGGAATACGACACGTTGTCTGAATTTGCCCAAAAGATCGCAAAGATCCTCAAGAATGACGGGCTATGGCTGACTCTGACCGGAAACGCCGACGAAACCAGAAAAGGCCCCGGCCCTCCACAGCTCAGCGCCCGGCTCATTGTGAACGCAGCTGAACCCTATTTCGAAATCCTGTCACTGATATCAAACCACTTTGACACCGACCAGGACGTGCCGGCCAAGAACTGGGTCTGCCTGATGAGGAAGCGATAATCAAAGTTGAGGATATCTGGGGTATCGGTCGCAGTATACGAAAAAACTTAATAACCACTGCATAGTTACTGCGCGAAGGGGACCAAGAATGGTAGAGTCCTGCGCCCATTAAAATGCTTCGGCTCTCCGACTCGTAGACTTTTTTACGACACCTTGACTCTTTTCCTCAAAAACCGATAAATTCTACAATTCCGATGGAATACAATTGACCAAATCAGGTTCAGAGACTATTATTTGTCGTAAAAATGATATTTGTGACAAATAAGCGTCTTTTGTGTCGTAAAAATTAGTGCGAACAGGATTTGGTTATGCCTAAACGGATTGATGAACATGAATTAAAGCAGATTGAGATACATATTTCCGCTTATTCAGATGGAGTCGGCATCAGCACCTTGGAGTCAGTGCTTGCCGCTAATGGAATCGTTCTCAATCGTCGTACATTATTGCGTCGTCTGAATAGACTCATTGACGATAGGCGTATTGTCGTCATCGGAGTTCGGAAGGGAAGCCGCTATAGACTGGCAGGTGGGATCAGAGCCGACAGCACTATTACCGAAGAAGAGACCTATGAAACAAACATCCCACTTTCAGAGGCTAGCAGGGATATTCTCACCTATGTCCGTCAGCCGATTCAAGGACGTGATCCTGTTGGCTATCAACGCGATTTTCTCTTGTCATACTCACCGAATAAAACCTTTTACCTGGATCCTGACCTCGTCGCCCATTTGCATGACATCGGCAAACCACAGGAACCAGCTCTTGCCGCCGGCATCTTTGCCCGCCAGGTTCTAGGTCGACTTCTTATTGATCTCTCCTGGGCCTCAAGCCGTCTGGAGGGCAATACCTATTCCATGCTCGAGACAGAACGTTTGATCGCATTCGGACAAGAGACCGAGGGTAAAAGCGCCTTTGAAACACAAATGATCCTTAACCATAAACAGGCCATAGAGTTTCTTGTTGAGTCTGCGGAAGAAACAGGGTTCAATCGATTTACTATTCTTAACCTGCACGCCATTCTGGCCGATAATCTGTTGCCAACCCCGGACGCCTGTGGCAGGCTGCGTTCCATTCCGGTAGGTATTGGAAGATCGGTCTATACCCCGCTGACCACTCCGCAACTTCTTGATGAATACTTTCAGCGATTCCTGGAAAAGGCTTCGGCCATCACTGAACCCTTTGAACAGGCATTCTTCGCCCTTGTCCATCTCCCTTACCTCCAGGCGTTTGAAGATATCAACAAGAGGGTTTCGCGTCTCTCCTGCAATATTCCGTTGATCAGGCATAATCTTTGTCCTCTGTCATTTATTGATGTTCCGAAACAGGCGTTTGTGGAGTCAATCCTAGGCGTCTACGAAATCAATCGGGTTGATCTGCTGCGGGATCTGTTTGTCTGGGCATTTGAACGTTCAGTAAAAAGATATCTTGTGATTAGACAAGAGGTCGGAGAACCTGATCCATTTCGTTTGCGTTATCGTGGAGCCCTGCTTGAGATAGTCGGGGCTGTTGTCAGGCAAGCTGAACCTGATGCGATGCAATATGTGGTCGACTGGACGAAACGGAAAATTCCCGCTGATGACCGTGACCAGTTTATTTCAATGGCAGAGAAAGAACTGATTAGCCTTCATAAAGGGAACATCGCCAGATATCATCTCCGTCCTTCAGAATTTGATAAATGGAAGAAGGTGAAACAATAACAGTTTATCCATTATTTGGTTTTATAACAGGAAGAGGATCCCATGTGATGAATGGCGTGATCCGGCGCTTGTACCTTCCCAGATCATCGTAATGTAAAACATCGAAGACATCCTGATCTTCCCTGAAATGCTGATTTGCTCGGTGCAAAAAGGTATAGGACGGCACGATTCCTATATTATCCTGTGCCAGCAGTCTTTTACGAATATTTTCGGGATTCGCTATGGTTATAGGAAGATTTGACTTTTTAAGGGCCAGGAACATCTTTATAGTTTCGACCATCCTGCCAATGGACTCGCCCCGTAGCTCAACCTTGAATCCTTCCTTATGAGAGTGGTAAGGCCGGGTGACGCTCAGATCGATGTGTGTTGTATTACCACCACGCTTGATCTCAAAGGGGTGTCCGCCACCTCTTCGCAGTGTGTGTTTGCCATCGACCCAGTCCCCAAACTCCTGTTCCGAGTTTTCGTCAATGTCCAGCAGTCCTTCATGCCGACCATCTGCATATCTGATGTACATCTCCCGCCCTGACAAAGATTCGTCCACTTTATCATCCTTACGCTTTCCTGCGATATAAGCTATCCGGCAGTATTTAAAGTAATCTGCCGCTGACATAGAAGGGACTTGCGTGTTTTCAGTTCTCATGAAGTAACCATCCTCCAACAGCCGAACAAATCTTGTGGTTCCGGCTTTGCCAAGTTCCTTATCAAGCCTGTAAATGTCCGGAAG
>DAOVSZ010000106.1 GCA_030627725.1 Desulfobulbaceae bacterium | reverse complement strand
ATCGGCAGCCTTTTTGCCGGCACTGATGAATCGCCGGGCGAGACATTTCTTTACCAGGGGAGAACATACAAGGGATACCGCGGGATGGGCTCACTTGGAGCGATGAAGAAGGGAAGCAGTGACAGGTATTTTCAGGATGATGTGGAAAATCCGGCCAAGCTTGTTCCGGAAGGCATTGAGGGGAAGGTTCCTTATCGAGGACCGCTTTCCGCAATGATTTATCAGCTCATTGGCGGTCTTCGCTCCGGAATGGGCTATGTAGGCGCTAAAAACATCGAGGAACTGCGGCGGAAGGCCAGGTTTGTGAGGATTACACCGGCAGGTCTCAAGGAAAGCCATGTCCATGATGTGATTATTACCAAAGAGGCGCCGAACTACCGTTTGGGTTAATTGTAAGCGATCACAGGCACCGAATCTAGCCACGATCAGGGCGCCCAACATACCCAAGTATAGTCGATCGCCCTGCTTGCGGCTATCTTCGGCACCTGTAATCGCTTACAGGTCAGGCGTGATCAGTTACGATTGATGCCCGTCTCCCTTTTGTTTAAAAAGGAAAAAAATATGGATATTCACAGCGAAAAAATATTGATCCTGGACTTCGGTTCACAGACCACGCAGCTTATTGCCCGTCGTATACGTGAACAGAAGGTGTATTGCGAGATTCATCCCTTTAATGTCTCGATTGACAAAATCAAGGAAATGTCTCCACAGGGAATCGTGTTCTCCGGCGGCCCGGCAAGTGTCTATGCCGATGATGCCCCAAAGACTGACCCAAAGATTTTGGAACTTGATATACCTGTCCTGGGGATTTGCTACGGCGCCCAGCTTATGACCGTGCAACTTGGCGGCAGGGTGGAAAGGGCGGAGAAACATGAATTCGGCAAGGCCGACCTTGAGGTGTTATTTACCGGCGGCGTCTTTGCCGGTATGGAAAAGAACCGGGCGGAATACCAGGTCTGGATGAGCCATGGAGACAGAATCGAGGCGCTGCCGGACGGATTTGAAGTGTCGGCTGTAAGTGAGCACTCTCCCCATGCCGCTATCCGCCATACGAAAAAATCTCTTGTCGGTGTCCAGTTTCATCCGGAGGTGGCGCATACCCTGATCGGCGTGGACGTCCTCAGGAATTTCATCTTCGGCCTCTGCGGCTGCAAACCGCAATGGACCATGCAGTCTTTTGTCGAAACGACAGTTGCCGCGATCAGAAAACAGGTGGGAGACGAGCAGGTCATCTGCGCCTTAAGCGGAGGCGTGGATTCTTCCGTCACCGCTGCGCTGGTGCATAGGGCCATTGGCGGCCAGCTGACATGCATCTATGTCGATAATGGTCTTATGCGGACCGGTGAAACGGAAAGCGTTTTGCGGTTTTTTCGGGAAAAGACAGATTTGAAGGTCATCCATGTGGCTGCCGAAGACTATTTTTTGAAAGAACTTGACAGGGTTGCCGATCCTGAGGAGAAACGCAAAAGGATCGGCTACGGTTTTATAAAGATTTTTGAAGAAGAAGCAAAGAAACTGGGTGATGTAAAATTTCTTGCCCAAGGCACGTTATACCCAGACGTGATTGAAAGTGTCTCTTTTAAAGGGCCGTCAGCAGTGATCAAGTCGCACCATAACGTCGGCGGTCTGCCGGAGGTGATGAAGCTTGCCCTGCTCGAACCGCTGCGCGAATTGTTCAAGGATGAAGTGCGGCAGCTGGGCCTTGAACTGGGCCTTCCCGAAGAGGCGATATACCGTCAGCCCTTCCCCGGCCCTGGTCTGGCTATCAGGATCCTCGGCGAAGTGACCGGGGAACGGCTCCATATCCTGCGACAGGCGGATGTCATTGTGCTGGAGGAGATGAAGCGGTCTGGACTCTACAGGAAGACGTGGCAGTCCTTTGCCGTCCTGCTTCCCATCCGGACGGTCGGTGTGATGGGAGATGAGAGGACCTATGAAAACGTGGTGGCGTTCAGGTCGGTGGACAGTGTCGATGCAATGACTGCCGACTGGTCAAGACTGCCGTATGATCTCCTGGGCAGAATTTCCAACCGGATCATTAACGAGGTCAGGGGAGTGAACAGGGTTGTCTATGATATTTCTTCTAAGCCGCCAAGCACAATTGAATGGGAATAGCGTAAGCGCTTACATGTTTTGCACCTGTAACCGCTTACGAGGTGAGGAGTTGTTTTGTCGCTAAAAGTTGTCATTCTTACTTGTTTGACTTTTCAGTAACCCGGCCCATGTGGGTCGGGTTATTTTGTTTTGATTCCATTACATATTTTCTTCTTTGGCACGCTCTTCTTTTTTGTTTTTTGTATGACCCGGCTTTGTGGTAAACTATGAGGAATTATACTTTAGGTCTCGGTCGTGAGGTTGTGATTTCGACTACTGCTCATTAAGGATGATTCAATGAAAGAAACACCCGCCAAGGGAATGGCTGATCCCAAGAACGCTCTTCGATTGCTGAACAGCATATCGAAGATTTCAGACGTCATTAATACAAAAAAATTGAATTATTCCAGCAGAATGGATAGGATACTCTCGATTATTCTGGAGTATATGGGGGTAGAGCAAGGTTCCATAATGGTCCTGGAAAAGAAAAAAAAGCTCGTTGTCCACGCTGCCAGCCGGCCTGAACTGATCGGTGTCGAGCAGCCGCTTGACAAAAAAGACTCGATTTCGGCCTGGGTTGCCCGTTCAGGGGCGCCTGAGTTTATCAAGGACATTTCAAAAGACGCCCGATTCAGCCGCAAGGGCGGCGTCAAAAAAAGAAGCGATCAGTATAAGACAAAATCTCTCCTCTCCGCCCCGATTCTGCAGGAAAAAAACGTCATAGGGGTCATCAATATTACCGATAAATGCGGCGAGCGGGACCTGCTTAAAGAAGACATTACTTATCTGCTTAACTTCAGCAGTCTGATCCTCGCCTTGGTTGTGCAGAAAAAATTAAATGAAGAGGTCAAAAATCAGCGGACAACGCTCAGGAAACGCAATAAGGAACTTCGACGTCAGGAGGCTTTGCAGGCTGAATTGTCCCGCATGTTGATCCATGACCTGAAGGGGCCTCTGTCCGAGGTGGTTGCAAACCTTGATATTCTTTCATACACCATCTCAGATGACGGCAGGGAGTTTCTGGAAGCGGCCCAGCTTGCGTGCGACCGGACAGTACGCATGGCCTCGAACTTGGGAAGTGTGGCCAAGATTGAGGACGGCAAGATGAAACTCATCAAGGAAGAGGTTGAGCCGATGGCCCTTCTTGAGGAGTCAATTGTCAGCATCAAGGGGCTTGCCAAGATAAAGAATGTGGAGCTTGTTCTGGAACGGGAAGAGGGGCTGCCGAGTATCATGATGGACAAGGTCCTGATATTGCGAGTTCTGCAGAATCTGCTTACCAACGCCTTGGGCTATTCGCTGGAAGAGACGAAAATTTCTCTCGGCTGCTACAGGCATCCCATCAGAAAAAAACTGATTTTCTTTGTCCGGGACCAGGGTCCTGGGATGTCCGAGGCGGAACAGGGAGTCATTTTTGAAAAATATGCGCGGATTTCCGACAAGCAGGACGCCCTGGTGGGAACGGGGCTTGGTCTGTACTTCTGCAAGCTGGCGATCCTGGAGCATCGGGGGAAAATCGGGAGCGAAAGCGCCCCGGGACGGGGCAGTCGTTTTCATTTTTCTCTGCCAATACAGTAAGGACAAGGAGAGTATTATGCCACTTCCGTCTCCGGACAAGTTGAACTTTTTAATTGTTGACGACATGGACAACATGCGGCGCTCTATCCGCGCCATGCTGAAATTGATAAATTTCGGCAAAGAACATTTCGAGGCATCAAACGGAAAAGATGCATGGAATCTCCTGCAAAGCGGAGAGTCGAAGGTACATTTTATCATCTCCGACTGGAACATGCCCAAGATGAACGGGACAGAGTTGTTAAACAATGTCCGTGCCAGTAGAAAATACAGGGACACCCCCTTTCTCATGGTTACGGCTGAGGCGAACAAGGAAGTTGTCGCAGATGCCGCTGAGAATGAAGTGGATGCCTATCTCACAAAGCCTTTTGTCACCGCATCTCTTGAACAGAAGATTAATAGTCTCCTGGAACACGCCAATAACCCGGACCCGCTCACCATGTATTTGATAACATCACGTGATCTGGAAGAAAAGGGTGATATCGACGGCGCTATTGCCGAGACGGTAAAGGCGGTCAACCTCAATAAAAGGACCTCAAGGCCCATGCGGGAGATGGGCCGTCTTCATTTGAAAAAAGAGGAATTGAAAAAGGCGCTTGGCTTTTTTGAGCAGGCGATTGAGATCAACCGGCTGGACGTGACTTCCTACCATTATATCGGGCAGATATTTTATCGGATGGGAAAGGTCGACAAGGCCATTGAGGCCTTTTCCAGGGCGATGGATATCAATCCGCGACATTCCGATCGGGCGCTGAAATTTGCCAACCTGTTATTAAAAAAGAAGAAACTGAAAGAGGCGGAAAAGATACTTGCGACAGTCCTCAGGTTCTGTGATAATAATCTGGACCTTAAAGAGGATGTTGGTGAACTGTGCAACGACTATGGGCTGTACGCTATCTCTATCAAGGCCTTTCGTGAGTTGTTACGAGACGATCCTGAGCGCATTTACCTGAACAAAAAACTTGGCATAGCCTTAAGCAGAAGCGGTCAGACCAAGGAGGCCCTGGCAATCCTTGAAAAGGCCTTGGATAAGTTTGGTGACGATGTTGAACTCCTGCTTGAGTTGTCAAAGGCCTATTTCTCTATAAACATGCTTGTCCGTGCCGACAAATGGGCAACACAGGTGATCAGGCTGGATCCGGATAATCTGGAGGCAAAGGAAATTCTTGAGAAGTGTCTGTAGCAGTAACCTGACAGCCGAGTAGTTACAGCATGGCGTTTATACTCATTTTGCAGCTACACCTGAGTAGTTACAATCTTTTTTTGAGACCAAAGATCCAATTGAGAGCCCATGGCTACAAATGATTTGCCGATATTAGTCGCAGTCCGCCCTATCACCTATCATGGGGAGCGGCAATTGGGCAACAAGTGGACCCATCTGGTCCATTCCTTGCGGGCCCTGCTTCAGAAGAAAAGCGTTGAGGAAAGCGAGAGTTCCGAAGGATTGATGCTTTTTTCCTTCAACCATCCTTACTCTGCATATTCCTCTGTTTTTCAAAGCTTGGAAACCGTGAAGCGCGAACAGGGCTGGAAGGACTCGCAGGGGACTGTGCCCGTGCAGATCGTTTTTCATCTCAGCTCGAAAAGTGATCCAGGCACGGCTGTCCGCGAATTGTCTTCCAATCTCTGGAATTTTCTCCAGCAGGAAAAGCCCTATGTGACCCGCGCCCTGAAGGTCCAGTGGGACCAGTTTATGGCAGGAAAGGACCTGCCGGAGCATTCTTTTGAAAATGAAGGCGAGGGGGTCTTTCGCCTTGTTTTTACCTCAACGGCGGCGCTTATCAAATCAGAAGAACTCTTCCCGTGTCGTGATTTGCCCTTACGGGGCAAGACGGAAGAATGTTTCTACTGCGGAATGAACAGCCATGCCCCGGCTGTATGCCCCAGCAAATTTCTGACAATGGATATGCGCGGGTTGGCAGATGTCGGCTACGTACCTTTTCCTCTCCTTGTTGAGTCATTCAAGAAGGTCTTTGCAAATCAGAAGAGTGTGGTGAATCTCCTTGCCGCCGGAGTTGACCCGGCGAAGATTCGAAAAAATGTGGCGCTTCTTGTCTATGTTGCCTATTTCGATATCTTCAAGGTGTTTCAGCCGCGTTTTCTCTGGAATATGACTTTTTCCTCTTTTGCGAAGTGGGGAGCTGCGGAAAAGAGTGAATCTCTCAAGATAAACAACCGCCATATGCAGTTTGGTCTGGATTATCTTCGAGTCGGGAAATATGCTCAAGCTGAGGAGGCCTTTTCCGCCGAGCGGCTCAACCGGGAGGGAAAACCGTTTTATGCCGCAATAGGCCAGGCATTTGTGGCCTTGGAGAAGGGACGAGTGCATGATATGGGAGGTTTTCTGGACCGTGCACAGAGCCTGGCGTCTTTGGAAAAAGAACGGATCTATAACGGTTTGCTGCTGACAAGATATTATAATCTGATAGGTGATTATTGGAAGGCAAAGGAGACGGTTACCTTTACACTGAAGAACAAGCTGGACTGTTCGGAGGTGCTGTATTACCAGATCCAGCTTGAAGCGGCGACTGATTTCAACGAAAGCATGTTTAAACAGCTGCAGATGCTGGTGCTTGAGCAGAAAAGCTTTTTCATGGCCGCCATGATGGATCCCCGGCTGTTGCCGGTCCATGGATTTGTCGAAGAA
Organism: Desulfobulbaceae bacterium; assembly: GCA_030627725.1. Classification (GTDB taxonomy): domain Bacteria; phylum Desulfobacterota; class Desulfobulbia; order Desulfobulbales; family DAOVSZ01; genus DAOVSZ01. The sequence goes on along the minus strand of DAOVSZ010000106.1, from coordinate 1,897 downwards.
ATGCTTTCAGCAAAGGTCCATACGGTTACTCAGAAGGCAAAGGAAAACATGGCAAGGGCGAAAATTGAATGCGATGAACTGCTTCACTGGTTTGATGAAGACCACGAAAAGATGCAGCTTAATGTTACAACCTTAGCGAATCTGGAGAAGCAGTTTCAGCGTAAAAGTTATTATGACCTCTTAAACGTGGCAGCTAAAGCGAAGGCATTGATCCATGCCGCCAGACAACTCCGAGAGGAAAGCCTTGATGTCTTGAAAGAGAAAATTGACGCGCATCGGATTCTCTATGAAAAATATCAGAAATTCTGGAACGCCTATTCTTATAAGCCTTTTTTTAAGAAGTTTCAGACAACCCTGGCTGAAGTGCCGAAAATTGTGAACCTGATGAGGAAGCTTATCAAGGAATCGAGCGGCAAGGAATATAGGGATGCGGTGGTGCTCGAAGAAAAGCTGGAGAAGAACCTTGAAGGCCTCAAACAGACTCTGGGCCGGATGCTTTGGATAAAAACGGCCATGGAAGCGGTCAAAAGGTTCGGCAAGTATTTGATATACTCAGAACTCGTTCTGGCCGGCGTCGGGATTGGTCTTATTTTTCTTATTTCAATGGCTTTGCCGGACTCATCAGGCGCGGGACTGTTCAAATTTATTTCCGACCCTTGGTTTCAGAAGCAGGCCATGTTCATCATTACCCTGCTGATTGCCCCGCTGGTGGCGTTGTCGCTTACGGTCTGGTCGCTCAAGGATTGAGATGAGCCTCATAGCACGGAATACAGAATACCTCGTTATTTTTTGTTCTTGCCTTCGGCTCCATGACTTTTTCACCACACTGGTTACACCTCAGAGATGGATATATTCTGGCCGTTTCAGGCTGATCTGCGGTGAAGCGCCTGCAGTCGAAAAGTTCCTCGGCTCCGGCTACAAGGATATCTTTTGTCTTTTTCGCCTTTCGGGCATGCACGACCCGGAGGACATCTTCGGTCCGTTCTCCCCTGGCATATCTCTGCCACATCGTCTTTTCCTGTTCGTTTTCAGGTCGCGGTTTCCACTTGACCGCAATCCGTACAGCCTCGCCTGAGGGTCTTTTGATAAAGGTGTACACCTGTTTCCCGTAATCCCTGAACTGGAGATTGCCTTTGCCGAAGGTGCAACCGCAAACAACCTGGATGGCATCGACCGCGCATGAGTTGTTTTCCACGATGGCGACAAGCTCCTCGTCTGTTGATCGGTCAAAATCAAGTGCCTCAAGCGCTGTTTCCGCAACACGGAACCCCATTGCCAGGCCGGGACAGCTGTGGCCATGAAATTGAACAGCGTCTTTAAATGTCATTATCAATGCTCCACATTAAACCAGACGGTCCGGTTAATATAGTCGGTATAACTCATAATAATGCGGACAACCTTTTTCGAAACATTATCAGCCTGGTAATCCGGAGGTATCTTGAACACTCTTCGGTCTTGCGAATGCTGGGCCGTGACCGTTTTGACAGCAGCCAGCACCCGCTCGGGCTGCAGGCCGCACATGATCAGGGCGCCCTCGTCCATGCCCTCGGGCCGTTCATGGGCCTGGCGGATGGTGACGGCGGGAAAATCAAGGATGGAAGACTCCTCAGTGATCGTACCGCTGTCTGATATGACGCAAAAGGCGCTTTTCTGCAGTTTCACATAATCGGAGAACCCCAGCGGTTTCAGGAATCTGCACCGGCCCAAAGACTCGACCCCTTCCTCCTCCAGTCTTTTCCTGGTCCGCGGATGGGTGGAGACAATAATTTCTTTAGCAAGGCTGTCGGAAAGAGACTGCAGCAAGGCCAGCAGGCTGCGGAAATTGTTGTCACTGTCAATGTTTTCCTCACGGTGCGAACTGATCACGAAATACTCCGCCGGTTTCAGGTTGAGCCGT